>CANFGA010000102.1 GCA_947446335.1 Oxalobacteraceae bacterium
GAATTCCTCGACCGTCGGCACCCCTTCGATGCGCACTTCGCGCAATTCCTCGATGCGCGCCTTGACCAGCCGGAAATACGCTTTTGAGGCGGAAAAGCGATAGCTGTTGTCCAGCGACAGTTTTTCGATGCGCGCCGCGAGCCGGGTGATCTGGTCCAGCAGCGTCTGCTCCTCTTCGCCATCCTGCGTCGCCTGCTTGCCAGGAACGGCGCTGCCGGCAGCATCGGTATCGACCATCGCAGCGGCCAGCAACGCCAGTTCGCTTTCGATCGCGCTCAACGCCGGGGCCGCATCCTGCGCATGGGGCAAGCCAAGCAGCGCCATCATCCGGTAGGTTTCGATTTCCAGGACGCGCTGCACCAGGCGCCCGGCCTGCGGTGCATGCAAGCCGACATCGCGGATCACGAAGCGGCTGAACCCATCGGACTGGATCACGAAGTCGGTCCACAATTCGCCCCCTTGCAGCACCTGGCTGCCGACCAGCGTATTGCCTTCAAATACCCGCTGCAAGCCTTGCCCGAACGATTCGGGCGAGCCGCTGGTGCGATCGAACACGACGTGCGCGGCGACCATGATCCGGCCAGCCAGGCCGAGCAGCCACTGCTGCGGGATCTGGAACAAGGGCATGCGCGCGAACGCTTGCTCGACCGACAGATCGTCTTCCTGGCGCTCGGCGAAGGTATAGGTCGCAAACTCGGTATGGCATTCCCATTTCATCCGGAAACGTCCGAAATCGTGATAATAATATTTGGCATCCAACGCCGGCGCGGCAACGCCGAAATGGGCGCACAGCGCCGCCAGCGTCGCATGCTGAACGATCGTGTTCGACGCGTCCGGCTCGGCCTCGTTGCGGCCATAGACAGCCAGATGCGAAATCACTTCAGGCGCATCGAGCTTCAGAAACGGACGCGAATGAATTTCGGCGGCCAGGGGAACGCGCAAGACATGATTGAGGCTGGAATAAATGATGGACATGAGTGAGCGTCGTAAAGTGTCGCGGCGTGAGTGCCAGGGGCCAGGTTCTGGCCCCGCATGACGCTGCAGTATAGCCACAATGCATGCAAAGAGGCCAGGATCGCATCCTCGATGCGAGCCTGGCCTCTGGCTGGAGATGTGTCTTTTACTTGCGCAAGCGCCGTTCCAGCACCGGCTGTTCGATGATCGCGCCGGTGATCAAGGATAATTCAATGCTGAGCAACTTCACGATATCGTCGGCGCTGACGATGCCCGACAAGGCGCCATCAGGCGTGACCACCACCGCCCTGCGCATCAAATGTTTGCGCATCAGGCGCAGCGTGGCGACAAAACCGGCATCATCCTGCACCGTCACCGCAGGCGTGGTCATGAAGTCGCCAGCCACAAAGACGCCCGGATCGACTTGCAGTGCGACCGTTTCAAGGATGATGTCGCGATCGGTGACGATGCCTACCGGGATGTTCTTGCCACCTTCCTTTTTGACGACAACGACGACAGCGCCGACATGATGCTTGCGCATCAACGCAGCCACGTCGGAAATGGGCGTATCGGACTCGCAGCACACCACGTCGCAGGTGCAGCATTCACTGATGGGCATCGGTCTCTCCTGACATGTTTGAAGGGCAAGCGCCAGCTTCGTGCCGGCGATCTTGTCATCTTCAGCCGATCGAGCGCCGTTCGCGCTGATCTGGATCAGAGTGTAGCAACAGAGCATGGGCAGGCGACGGGGTGTACACTGCGGCGCTGATCAATCGGCATGCCACTGGCATCATCCATCGCGCATCATGAAGAACAAGACAGCAGGCAACACACAACAAGCATTGAGCGGACGCGATCTGGTGGCGGCGCTGTGCGTCGTCCTCATCTGGGGCACCAACTTTGTTGCGATGAAATTCGCACTGCGCGATTTCACCCCTTTCCAATTGGGCGCGGCGCGCTATGTGTTCGCGATATTGCCGCTGATCTTGCTGATCAAACCGCCCAGGGTGCACTGGAAATGGGTCGTGTATTACGGCTTGTTTCAAGGCATAGGTCAGTTCGGCTTGCTGTTCATTGCGCTGCAGATCGGCATGACGGCGGCGCTGGCGTCGGTGCTGTTGCAGACGCAAGTGTTTTGCACCGCCCTGCTGAGCTTCGTGCTGCTGGGCGAGCGCGTGGGGCGCGCACTGCAAGGCGGCCTGGTGCTGGCTGCGCTCGGGCTGGCCTGCTTCGGGATGAACTATATCGATCCCGATGGTACGGCAAGCACCAGCGCTCTGGGATTCGTGCTGTGCCTGGGCGCGGCGGCGATGTGGGCAGCATCGAATATCGTCGTGCGGCGCGCGCAACAATCATCGCAGCATTTCGATGCGGTCGCCTTCCTGGTCTGGAGCAGCCTGATACCGATCCTGCCATTCATCGCCCTGTCGCTGCTGTTCGATGCGCCGGCAACGCGCCTGAGCTGGATGGATGCGCCATTGAGTTCCTGGTTGTCGCTCGCCTATCTGGGCTGGATGGCGACGATACTCGCTTATGCGCTGTGGACCAGCCTGTTCAAGCGGCATGCGGTCAACCGCATCGCACCATTCAGCCTTGGCGTGCCCTTGATCGGCATCGTGACCGGCATGCTGGTGCTGGGCGACGTCGTCACAGCGTGGCAATGGGCCGGCATCGCGCTGGTGGTTGGCGCGCTGATGTGCGTGCTGCTGGGCGACCGTTTGCTGCAAAAGCTGGCGGCGCGGCCAGGCAAATAATCGTCAGTAAACGACAACGGGTACGCGCATCGATGATGCGTGTACCCGTTCGCTGATCCTTCTGAAGATTGTTGCAGGAGTTGGCCTGGTGCCAACTCCTGCAGCAATATCGATCTTACTCTGCTGCCGTATCGGTCTTGCGTGGCCGACGGCTGCGCGCGGCCGGCTTGGCCTTGGTCGCAGCTGGCGTCACTGGCGCTTCCGGAACTTCCAACACCGCAGTCACGGCAGCTTTCTTGGCTACCGGCTTGCGCGGCGCGCGGCCCTTGCGTGCCGGTTGACCGGCCGACTGTTCGTCGGCCACTGGCAGCACGACTTCGGGTACCGGCTCGAACATGCCCGACTCCAGCGTTGCGCGTGCAGGCGCCGGTTCGAACGTCCCCGACTCCAGCGTTGCGCGTACAGGTGCCGGCTCGAACATCCCCGACTCGGATACGGCGGACTCGGGCGCTGCCGGCTCGAACGTCGACTCGAACGCAGGTTCGAACGCGGGTTCAAACATCGACGGCTCCAGCGTCGCGCGTTCCGGTGCCGGTTCAAACATCGACGGCTCCAGCGTTGCGCGTTCCTGGGTTGACGCGGGGGCGCGATTGCCCTGGTCGCGCCCGGAGCGCCCACGCGGACCGCGACCGCCGCGGCGCGCGTCCTGCTGCCTGTCTTGCTTGGGCTGCCTCTCTTGCTGAGGCTGGGTCTGCTGCAACTGAATCGGCGCTTCCTCTTCCTCTGCCGGAGCGAACTCGGGCAGCGGCTCTGGCAACGATTCGGGCAACAGCTCCGACAACGGCTCTGGCAACGATTCAGGCAACAGTTCCAGCACCGCATTCTGGGCAGACTCGCCGCCGCGTTGGGACTGGCGAGCACTGGATGAGTTGCGCGAGCCGCGGCCATTGCGGCGCGGCCGCTCTTCAACCGCTCTCGATTCCGGTTGCGGCGTGCTCTGCACAGGCGTCGTGCCCGATTCGTCGGACAACGCGGCCTCATGCATCATTTCGCCGCCGGCGCTGGCGGAACTGCTGGTGCTGCTGCGATAGACATAGGCACCCGATTTCTCATCGCGGCCAAATTCGAGCAAACCGCGCGCTTGCGCCTCTTCGAGCAAATTGCCGAAGGTGCGAAAGCCGTAATACGATTCGCTGAAATCGGGCTTGCGGCGCTTGATCGCTTCCTTCAGCATCGAAGCCCAGATCTTGCCACTGTCGCCGCGCTCGGACACCAGCGCATCGAAAGTGTCGACCGCCATTTCGATCGCCTGCACCTTGCGTAATTCGAGCTCTTCCTTGCGGCTGCCAGCTTCGTCGGGCGAGCGCTTGGGCGCCGGTTCGGCTACCCTGGCATCGCGCTTGGCTGCCACACGGCGGCTCTCGCGCACCAGATCGTCATAGAAAATGAATTCGTCGCAGTTGGCGATCAACAGGTCCGACGTCGATTGCTTGACGCCGACGCCGATCACATACTTGGCGTTCTCGCGCAGCTTCGACACCAGCGGCGAGAAATCGGAATCGCCGCTGATGATGACGAAGGTATTGACGTGCGATTTCGTGTAGCACAAATCGAGTGCATCGACGACCAGGCGGATGTCGGCCGAATTCTTGCCGGACTGACGCACATGCGGAATTTCGATCAGCTCGAAATTGGCTTCATGCATCGTGGCCTTGAAACCCTTGTAGCGCTCCCAGTCGCAATACGCCTTCTTGACGACGATGCTACCTTTGAGCAAGAGTCGTTCGAGCACAGGCTTGATGTCGAATTTGTCGTAGTTTGCGTCGCGCACGCCGAGTGCGACATTTTCAAAGTCGCAGAAGACTGCCATGCTGACATTGTCGTTGGGTGAAGCCATCGTGTTCTCGTTCTCCAGTGTTGAGTGTGACGCAGCGCATGCCTGAACGCCACACGTTGCCCGCAGATTATACCAATGCGAGCGAGCCAGTTGCGCGCGCGCTGCGACAAGAACTCAAACACACTCAAACGCAAGGCTCATCTCCGGCCTTGAATAGCGGTACAGCGCATGCCACCAGCAACTTTTCCGGCAGCGCCATGCCGGTCACACATGGCGAGTGGCCCAGGCCGGCGTTTCAACAGGCTGCGCTTTGGTTTCGGCTGCCGCAGCCAAGCAAGCATCGGCCTTGCCGGACTTTGCGCAAGCGATGATGCGGCTCAGGATACTGCTTTTTTTCGGGCGCGGCAGATCGCGCTCGACGATGCCGGCCCATTGCTCGGACAATTGCGCGCAAGTGGCGCGCAGCACCGGCGCCAGGTCGGGCAAACTGGCCAGCGCCTTGAAATGGCGCTCGATCACCGACGCCAGTTTGAGGCAGGCACCGCTGTCGCTGCTGCGCGCGGTGTAATGCGACATCAGGTGCAGCACGGCCGCCACCATCAGTTCAGGCTGGTGACGGCCGTTGCTGGGAGAAAAAAGTGCCGGATCCTGGAATTCGATGCTCATCAAAAGCTCCTTGTTAAATCTTAATTGATAATGATTCTCATTAAGATTAAAGTATTGCCCAGGATAAGCCGAAATGCAAGCCTTTTCGCATCAAGCTCTGGCGCCAACATCAAAGACGTTGGCGATTTTCTGCAAGTTAGCACTGCAAACACTGCTCCAGCCCCTCGCGAAACAGTTGTTCCGGCAAGTCTCGGCCGATGAAGACCAGCACGCTTTCGGGCTTCTCGTCGATGCGCCACGGTTTGCCAGTGTCGAATCCAACCAGCATGTGCACGCCCTGGAATACCATCCGTACCGGCGACTCATCGATGTACAGCACGCCCTTGTAGCGCAGCATGTCGCGGCCGTGAACATCGATCATTGCGCCCATGAAATCCTCCAATTTTTCGGAAGAAAACGGGCGCGCCGCACGGAACACGAACGAGGTGATCGCATCGTCGTGCTGGTGCAAGGCGTCTTGCAAAAAATCGGGCTCGATGCCCAGGATCGCGTTCAGGTCGAAGCCGCCGATGTCGAGGATCTGCGTCAGGTCGGCCTGGCCGAAGTCCAGTTGTGCCACCGGTGCACGCGCGTTCAACTTGCGCAGGCGCACGATCAAGGCGTCGGTGTGCGCCTGCGCCACCAGGTCGGTTTTCGACAACAGGATGCGATCGGCAAAACCGACCTGCTCCTGCGCTTCGTGATGTTCATCCAATTGCTGCTGCGCATGGACCGCGTCCACGACCGTGATGACCGCGTCCAACCGGTAATGCTGGCGTATGGATTCTTCGATGAAGAAGGTTTGCGCTACCGGCGCCGGATCGGCCAACCCCGTGGTTTCGATGATCACGCGATCGAACACGACTTCGCCGCGCTCGCGCCGCTCGGCCAGTTGGCCCAGAATGCGCACCAGATCGCCGCGCACGGTGCAGCAGATGCAGCCATTGTTCATTTCGACGATCTGCTCTTCGCTATTGACCAGCAAATCGCTGTCGATGCCGACCGCACCGAATTCATTTTCGATGACGGCGATCCGTTGTCCGTGTGCCTCGCCCAAAATACGGTTCAGCAGCGTGGTCTTGCCGGCGCCCAGAAAACCGGTCAGCAGCGTCACCGGAATCGGCGGATCGGTCGCGACACAGGGGAGTCCATCATTGAACGATAGGGCATCAAAAGACATCAGATTACTCCTTGGAAGGCGGGTTATTAATGAAGGGGAAAATGCGCACGCAGCGCAGGTAGGCGCCCAGCAAGGCAGCGAACAAGGCGCAACCGGCCAGCGTCAGCATCGTCTCGCCCATGGCCAATGCCGGAAAAAAGTGGGTTGCGATGCCGTACAGTGCAATGCCATAGGACAGGAAAACGATGATCCAACCGATCTTGCGCCGGTAAGCTTGCGCCTGCGAGCGGCCCGACAGATGGCGCAGCATGCGCACCATCAGACGACCGTCGAGCGTATCGGTGATCACCATGCCGACGGTGAAGACCAGTCCCACCAGCAGCGCCATCGCGATGCCAGAGTGCATGCTCGCCGCATAACCCCACGCCGCAGCCTGGGTCGCGGTATCGAAGACCAGAGCAAACACGATGCCGATGAAAAAAATGGCCAGCGGATGGGAACTGTTCCTCAGCCGCTGCGGCACGAAGCGCGTTTTCCAGCCGATCGCCGCATACGGCGCCGGCCTCATCAAACTGCGCACATTGAGCGTGCCGACCAGGATCAGCAAGGCAACCGGCAGCCATTCGAGCAGCGCGCCCAGCGCCGCCGGCAGCGGCTTTGCATTGACCATGCTGCCGGCCATGGCGCCGAAGACGACGGCAATCACGGTCACCGTCAAGCCATGGCCGAGCGCAAACCAGGTGCCTATCCACGGCGCCATCCGGGGCCGAGTTTCCAGACTGCGATAAGCGATGCTGTCGATCATCGCGATATGATCGGGATCGAAACCATGGCGTAAACCCAGCACGAACATCAGAGCCAGTCCCGATGCCGAAGCGGTGTCAAAGTTCATTCGTCTGCTTTTTTTCAATTAAATGCAACACTGTTGCATTTCAAGGTCAAGGAAAAACGCTGCAGTCCGCCTTCACCGTGTTGCATGAACAAGCGATGGTGGCTGCTGCTGCGATGGATGCCGATCAGCGTGACCGACGGCCCAGAATGCACATCAAGGCCAGTCCCGATCCCGAAACGGGGTCAAAGTCACGATTTCACGCCTGCTTTCACCAAATTTGCCGCAACAGTGTTGCGCTCACCAGCCGAAGAAAACTCGCCATCGACCGCTTTTGACGTTTTATGCGAACAACAGGCGCAGTGATGACGGTTGCGGAAATGCGCGCCGAACAGCAACACGCCGCCCGCCACCGCCAGCACCAATTCCACGCTTTCGCCGTAGCGCGGACCGAACACCAACACGCCCGAGCCAAATAATGTCAGCCCCAGGCCACCGAGTGCCAGGACGCGCCAGTGGCGGTGTGCCAGATAGCCGGGAATCAACGCCAAGAGCACCGGCAGCGTCACGAGGACGACCATTGCGCGGTGAAAGGCATCGCCCTGATGCTCGAGGCCAAACAAAGGAATCAGCAGCAACGGCAGCGCCAGACAATGCACCAGGCACAAGCCCGATGCCAGCATGCCAAAACGATCGGCATAGCCGACGATCTTGTTCAAGATGCCACCTCATCGAACCGGGGGTGTGAATTATTTTTCATGCTATTCCTTGAACATTGTTGCAACATTGTTGCATATTGAAATAAAAAAAACGTCATCACGTACAAGATGGGCACAGCCCCTTGATCGTCAGTTCGATTTCCGTGCTGCGATAACCTTCGGGCAACACGGGAACCTGGCCGCTGGCGCGCAACTGATCGAGACAGATCACTGTGGCACAGCGCTGACATTTGAAATGGGCATGTTGCTGATGCGTACTGGCGCTGACATTGGCCCGGAAGCACCAGGCCCGATCGACACCGACGACCTTGTGCGCGAGGTTTTTTTCCAGCAACCAGTCGAGCGTGCGATACAGCGTCACACGGTCGACTTTCTCTTGTGCATTAAGCTCGGATTCGATCTGGAGATGCGTGACCGCGCCGTGCTGCGCCAGCAGAAAGCCCAGCACTCGCGCCCGCACCGCAGTCGTGCGCAACCCCTGCTGCCTGATGAGTGCATTTGCTTGATCCAGTGTTGCCATGCTACCTCCATGCAACTTGGTTGCAAAAATTGATCATAGAGCAAGCCGGCGCCCTTTGCAAGCCGTAACGAATTCACCATGAACACGCTGCAGCAGGATGGCACCCGGGTTCAGGCCGCTGAAGTTCGCCTCAGATCGCGGCAGCGATCGCCTTGCCCACTTCCGTGGTGCTGCTTTTGCCGCCCAGGTCAAGCGTGGTCGGACCTTCGACCAGCACGGTTTCGATCGCGCGCACGATGGCGTCGTGCGCTTGCGTGTAGCGGACGTCGCCGTTGCCCAGAAAGTCGAGCATCATCGCGCCCGACCAGATCATCCCGATCGGATTGGCGATGTTCTTGC
>CANFGA010000103.1 GCA_947446335.1 Oxalobacteraceae bacterium
AAAGCAAGCGCACTGGAGCACTGGCGGTCATGTCGCCGCTGTCGCGCGCGCGTTCGACGAGCTCGCGGCGCACGGGTTCTTGCGCCATGTCCACTCCGAGCATCGGGTGATAGGTCCGCCACGGCGTGACAAAGGTGACCGGAAAGTGAACATCGCGGTGCGGCGCGGCAACCTGCGTGCCATCTGGCTTCTTGTCGGTGATGGCAAACTTGGCTGGTCCCGGCTGTTGCAACTGGTGTTCAAAATTTTGCCGCTCTGCGGCGGGCACATTGCTGACCCAGCTCAGGGTGCGCGTGACCGGATCGTTGGCCAGCAGTTTCGTGGCGAAGGTCTCGAACTCATCAGACGTGACCTCTTGCGACGATTCCATGAATGCCTTCAGTGCCACCATCTGCGTCAGCTGGGCTTGCATCAAGCCTTTGTGGAGGATGGTTATTTCCTGGGCATCGGCGCTCAGCGTATCCATCCGCTGCTGCCTCTCGGAAAACTGGATCATGGCAAACACCATCAAGCCGGCACCGGCAATCAAGCCCGCCAGGCAAAAGATGATCGGATCGCGCGGCAGCGCCACCTTGCCCCAGGACAGGGCCGCAAAAAACAGCAGCGGCCCCCAACAGAGCATGCCGGCCAGGCTGCCCAGCCAGCCGCTTTGCCAGATGACGGTTGCCAACGCATGATCGGCGGCACCGCAAAGCAGCAAGCTGATGGCGCCCACGCCGGGCGCCAGGGCACTGACCAGCGTCATCAAGGCGGCGCTGATGGCGCCCAGATGCAAGGGCGTCATGGCCCGCATGCGCCGGGCGCTGGCGGGCGTGGAAAACGCCCCCAGGCCACAGCAGCGCCCGATGAGCCAGGCCGCCAGCGCCGCTTGCACCGTGGGTCCAAGCGTCATCGCGGTGAGCAAGGGCAGCTGATGGTTGGCGTCAGGCTGCGCCATGTAGAGGCTGAGCGTGCCCAGAAAGACGATGGCAATCGCGCGCCAGCCGCGCATCATGAAGACCGCCAGTGCCAGGCCGGCAGGAGGGAAAAACAGGACTTTTTGACCGGGCAGCAGCGCGTGTTGTATGAAAAGAAAGATGCTGGACAGGATGGCAAACAGCCCGGCCATGGTCATGGTTTCAAGCAGCCCTCGCCAGGCCTGCGCTCTGCCGATCTGCCATCGCAGCGTCATTTCAGGCGCCGGATCGCGCCGCTATCGGCGATGTCAGGCCCGCTGCCACGCTGTGGCAGCGTGAATACTTCCACCGTATGCACCAAATCGAGGGCCTGAGACTTCAGGTTGGCGGCGGCAGCGGCCATTTCCTCCACCAGCGCCGCATTTTGTTGCGTCACCAGTTCCATTTGCATGACCGCTGCGCCAACTTGATTCACGCCCAGACTTTGCTCGTGGCTGGCGGCGCTGATTTCTCCCATGATGTCGCGCACACGCCCGATGCTGTGCACGACTTCATTCAGGGTGATGCCAGCCTGGTCCACCAGCAGCGTGCCCTGTTCAACCCGCACCACGCTGGCTTGGATCAGGCTCTTGATTTCCTTGGCGGCCTCGGTGGAACGGCTGGCCAACAAGCGCACTTCGGTGGCGACGACGGCAAAACCGCGGCCCTGTTCACCGGCCCTGGCCGCTTCCACCGCGGCATTGAGCGCCAGAATGTTGGTTTGAAAGGCAATGCCATCGATGACTTGAATGATGTCGGCAATTTTTTTGCTGGCATCGACGATGCCCTTCATGGTGTCAACCACCTGCATCACCGCTGCGCCTCCCTTCAGGGCCACCGTGCTGGCGCTTTGCGCCAGTTGATTGGCCTGGCGCGCGTTGTCGGCATTTTGTTTGACGGTCGTGCCCAATTGCTCCATCGAGGCGGCAGTTTCTTCCAGTGCGCTGGCCTGGGCCTCGGTGCGGCCCGACAAATCCAGGTTGCCCTGTGCAATCTCGATGCTGGCCGTGGCCACGCCATCGGAGCCCTGGCGTACCTTGTTGACGACCTCGGTGAGCGACGTTTGCATGCGCTGCATCGCCGCCACAACGCTGGTGCGATCACCGCTGCGCAACGACAGCGCGGCACTGAGGTCGCCACTGGCCACGCGGCGCACGGCATTGCACAGTTCATCTGGCTCGGCACCCAGTGCCCGCGACAAGTGGCGCGTCAGCGTGAAACCCACGGCGCTGCCGATGACCAGCATCGCCAGGGCCAAGCCGAGCAGCAATGCCGTCGACGCATTCGCTTCCTGGGAAGCTGTTTTGGCCAGGACGACCGCGAATTTTTGCTGCAGATCCATCGAATCGTCGACAGCCTTGAACAGCTTTTCTTGCAAAGTGCGCGTATCGCCCATCAACAGTTGACTCGCTGCCAAGGTCTCGCCACGACGGGCCAAGGCGGATATTTCTTCGATCGCTCTACGGTAGGGGACCCCTGTTTCTTTGAAAATGCTCAGCAGCGCAACGCCTTGCGGTGTGCGAATGGTCACTTCCAGCGCTGTCAGGAGCTTGGCATTGGCTGCCTCGGAGGCATCGATTTTCCCCTTTTCGATCTCACGCAGCGCGCTATCCTCGGTCAGCAGCATGTTGCGAACGGCGCGGGCAACATTGTTGAGGTTGTCCTTGTACTCGGCCAACTGGTTGGTCTTGACCATGCGGTTGTTGGCCACTTCATCCAGATTGTGATTGAGTGCGCCAATTTTGAGTGCGCCAAACAGCGCAATCGCGATGCCCAGCAGGGCCAGTGTGCCAAAGCCGAGGGCCAGGCGGGTTGCAACGCGGATGGGGTTCTTCATTGAGGTTCCTGAACGATGAAAACAAGTGAGCACATCGCGCTGCGCGAGAGCAGCGCTAATTCAAGGTGCTGTCGTATCGGTCAAATACCGGGAGGGTTTTTGAACCGCATCAAGGGCGCAAAAGGCTAGGAATGCGGTTGCAATGGCTTCTTGGCGAAGAGGCGCCGGGCTGCCACCTCGCCACGTGGGGAGGTTATCGATCAGGGGTGAGCCCGATAATGTTGGCAACCCCGCTACCACGCACGGATGCATGCGTCAGGCCGGAGGCTTTGCGACCCCGACTTTCGCGCGGGTGAGCTATTAACTGCGCGCATCATAACTCATCCGATAATTATCGGGAACTTATTTTAAAATTGTCAAGTGGATTATGTTTTTAGTATTGAAATGACGATGGGGATCTTCTTGAACGCACGCAGCGGGGCTGCGCCCGGAGGCCAGACTGGCTCACCGTCGATCCGGTCGGGCCGGTGAGTTGCCGATCCTGATTGCACGTTCTTGCATCTTGCTCAAGCCGTGAGGCCAGGGCGCCGCTGTTTCCATTCGCTTTGCCATGCAGCGAGCAATTCCAGCGCCATCGGCCTGGCGATGAAATAACCCTGGGCCAACTCGCATCCTGCGTCGTGCAGCCAGTGCCAGAGCGACTCATTCTCCACTCCCTCGCCCAATACCACCAGGCCCAACTGGCGCCCGAGCGCGATCGAATTCTCGACGATCGTGCGTGCCGATGGGCTGGTCTCGGCTATCCGCACGAAACCGAGATCGATCTTGAGCTCACCAAAGGGGAGTTGCTGCAGTTTTTCCAGCGACGAGTGGCCGGTGCCGAAGTCATCGATCGACAAGGTGAATCCCTTGAGCGCGAGCCGGGTCAGGATATCGAGCGCCAGGGCCGGATTCGGCGGCACCGAGGTTTCGGTCACTTCAAAAGTCAATTTGATGGTATCGGAGCCGGACCGGGAGATGGCTTCCAGCACCGATTCGGGGAAGCGCACATCGGTCATCGCGACCGGCGGCAAATTGAGCGACAGATTGCCGTGAAAATCGAGCGCATCGGCGGCAGCGGTAAATTCACCCAGGGCGATTGCGATCACCTTGCGCGTCAACTGCAAGGCCAGTCCGCCATTTTCAGCCAGATCGATGAAGGCATCGGGATACAACAAGCCGTGCTCTGGATGTTGCCAGCGCACCAGCGCCTCGACGCCGACCCAGGCGCCGTCAGATAGGCGCACCTGCGGCTGGTAATGCAAGATCAGCTCGTTGTTGGCTATGGCGCGCGCCAGATCGGCCAGCAGCACCACCGGCACGGCTTTGCGCGTTGCGATCGCCGGCTGCGGCGCCTGCAGCAACGCGCGCAAGGCTTCGGCGCGGACCGGCTTGGTCAGCACCCCGGCCACGTGCAAGTCTTGCAGCTCGGCCAGCGTGCGCGCCGAGTTCAGTATCGCCGCACTGAGACCGCTGACGATGACCAGGCGGCCGGTGAATTTCATCTGCGCCAGTTGCCGGATCACCTCGATGCCATCCATGTTGGCCATCCCCAGGTCCAGCAGCAGCAATTCGGGCTGCTGTACCAGCAGCGTGGTCAAGGCGCTGCCGTCGTTGGCGCTCACGACGCGATAGCCGGCCATCTGCGCCACCTCGCCCATGAAGGCGCACAACGCGACATCATCGTCGAGTATGGCCACGCAAGGCAGTTCCTTCTCGTCATGTTGCGTCATCCCTTTGCCTCTTTTTCTTGCGCCAGATTGTCGGTATTCGAGCTTGATTCGAGCTTGATTTGAGTTTTTTCGCTGCGCCGCTTCAGCCAGTGCCGTCGATCTGCCGGTCCAGCGTGCTGCGCACCAGCGCTGCCAGCGTCCCTTGGCGAAACGGCTTTTCGAGGATCTCGCCCAAGGGTCGCTCGCGGCCCCGATCGGCCACATCGGCAAAGCCCGACACATACAGCAAGGCCAGACCGGGCTGCCGGACGCGCGCAGCATGGGCCAGCGCAAAGCCATCCATGCCGGGCATGATGATGTCGCTAACCAGCAGTGCGTAAGGTCGCCCTGTAGCGATCGCATCGCCCAGTGCCGCCAGCGCCGATGCAGCGCTGGTGCAGGGGGTGACTTCGTAACCGAGCAGTTTGAGCCAACTGGCCGTCACCGCCAGCAATTCGATCTCGTCATCGACGACCAGGATCCGTTCTGCCGGGCGCGCCAGCAGTGCGCCATGCACTGAATCCGGGCCTGAATCTGAATTCGGGCCGGCATCGGCAACGCTGGCCTCGGCCAGCGGCAAGGCCAGCGGCAAGATCAGCGTCACCGTCGTGCCCCGGCCAACTTCGCTATAGAGCAGCATTTCGCCGCCGCACTGCTTGACGAAGCCATGTGCCATCGCCAGCCCCAGCCCGGTACCGCGGCCGCGTTCCTTGGTCGTGAAAAAGGGCAGCATCGCGTTCGCCATCACTTCCACGTTCATGCCGCTGCCGTTGTCGGTCACGGACAGCGCCGCATACTGGCCCGGCGCCAGCGTGACGATGCCATCGCTGGTGGCAACCGTGTGCGCGCGCGTGCTCAGCGTCAGGAGTCCGCCGCCAGGCATCGCATCGCGTGCATTGATCACCAGGTTCAGCAAAGTGCCGGACAGGCCGCCGGAATCGATCTGCACCACCTGGCCAGTAGCCAGCGCCATGCTGACCTCGATGTTGGGACCGGCCGTATGGCGTAGCAGCGGCAGCAATTCATTGAGTCGCAAAGCCAGGTCGACTGGCTCGGCAACCACCGATTGCGCGCGCGCCACCGACAGCAGCGCGCGCGTCAGGTCGGCGCCGCGCAGCGCCGCCATCAACGCCGTGTCGACCCTGGACTTGGCAGCGCTGTTGCCAGCAAACTCATCGGCCAAGTCGTAGGCCAGCAAGTCGAGGTTGCCGATGATCACGCCCAGCATGTTGTTGAAGTCGTGTGCCAGGCCGCCGGTGAGCTGGCCGATCGCATCCATCTTTTGTGCCTGCGCCAGATGAAATTCAGCCTTGCGCTTGTCTGAAATGTCTTCTGCCACCGACAGGATCAGCGTTTCGCCGTTTCTCGCCACATGCTGACCTCTGACGCGCACCGGGATGCGGCAGCCGTCCTGGCGCAGGTATTCTTTTTCGTAAGGTCCGTAGTGGCCGGTCCGGTGCAAGATTTCGGTCTGCTCGGCATCTTGTCCCTTGTGTTCGGCTGCGGTTGCCTGCGCGTTGCTCATCCCCAGGATCTGTTCGCGTGGCAAACCCAGAATCTCGGCGAAGGCAGGGTTGACATCGATGAAATTGCCCTCCACATTGCGCACCGCCACACCGATCGGCAATTGATCGAGCAACTGGCGATGGAACAAGGCTTCGGCCAGGCGTTCGGTCTCGGCTTGCTTGCGTTCGGTGATGTCGCGCGCGACGCAATACATCAACTGGTTGGCGATCGAAGGCGTGGCGCTCCATTGCAACCATCGGTAGGAGCCATCCTGGCAGCGGTAGCGGTTTTCGAACAAGATCAGCGCTTTTCCGCCGGAAACGGCGCTCGCTGCTGCCAGCGAGGCTTGCAAGTCGTCCGGGTGGATCAGTTCGATGTAGGGCATCCCCAGCAATTGTGCCTTGGCATAGCCGAGCATCTCGATTCCGGCCGGATTCACATCCCTGATGGTGCCGTTGAAGCCGATCGTGCACAGCATGTCTTGCGAGAGCACGAAAAAGCGGCTGCGCTCTTCCTCTGCCTGCAGGCGCGCCGTGATGTCGCGCAAGGTCGTGTGGACCGCACGCTTGCCTTGATAGTCCACCGGCACGCTCTGTATTTCCGCCTGAAATGACATGCCATCGAGCTTCACACAGGTTATTTGTCCAATCGGCAATACTGCTCTGACATCAAAATTGGCCAGCAGCGCCATCCGCTCCAGCACGGCTTGGTGAAAGGCCGGGTCGATCGAATCCATGATCGGTTTGCCTATCCATTCCTGTTCCGAGCGGTCGCCAGCGAACTTGATGAAGGCTGGATTGACGTACAGGATTTCGCCATCTTGATGCAGCAAAATTGAATCCGGCGAACCCTCGACCAGAATCCGATAGTTTTCTTCGCTGGCCTTCAGCGATGTCAGCGATATCTGCAGCGCCTGCGTGCGCTGGATCAGCGCGCCAGCGCTGAGGATCATCGCCTGCGCCACATCGCCCGCTTCGTGGAAGTGAACTTTGGAAATGTGCGGCAATTGCCCGGTCCCCATGGCACCTGCGTACACCTTCAGTGCCTGCACCGAGCGGGCGATCCTGCCACCGACGAACCAGGCCAGCGCGATGCCGGCGCTGAACAGCACGGCGATGCCCAGACCAAAAAAAGCCAGGGTGCGCATCAATTGCGCCTCCAGGCTGATGCTGGGAATGAAGGTCACCACGGTCCAGCCGGACAAGACCGAATTGCTGTAAAGCGTCAGTGATGGAATGCCTTCGATGGTTGTCAGTTCAAATATGCCCTCGCTGGCCGGGGCGTGCATGCGCTCGATGAACGTCTTCGTTGCTTTGGTGCCCACGAATTGCTCGGGTTTATGCGTGCGCGCCACGATGGTGCCGCTGTCATCGACGATGGCCGCCATCCACTGCGGTGGCAACTGCTGATTGGTCAGGACCTGGTTCAGTTGTTGGGACGGGATGCCGACACTGACGACATGAGAGACCTTGCCATCGGTAAATGCCGGAACACTGACCGAAATCACATGACGGCCTGTCAATGCGCTGAAAAACAAGCTGGAAATGACCGGTTTGCCGGTCGCGACGACAAGGCGGATATGCTCGAGATTGCCAAACATCGGCAGCGCTGCGCCGAACGCGCTCTTGGTGTTGACGATCTGCTGGCCGCTGGTATCGCTGACGATGACGGTTCTGCCGCTGTTTCTCGTTTTCAGCACGTTGCTGGCGCGCGCATGGAAGACAGCCCAGTCCCGGCTGCGCAGAGAGGGCGATGTGGCGAGCATTTCTGCGGCAGCCTGGGCATCTTCCAATTGGTCATCGATCGCCAGCGTGAGTGCGCGCGTGATCTGGAGCGTTTCTTTCTGGAGATCGGCGCGGCCTTCCTGATACAGATAGAGCACCAGCGTGCCGATGCCGATCGCCGCTGGCAGCAAACAGGCAACGACGACCCAGATCAGCATGGCGCGCACCGATGGCAACTGTCTGCGCTGGCGCGTTACCTCGCCCGGGGCGGCCAAGCCAGTGCCGAGGTTGTGAAGTTCAGACATTTCTTTTTGATATTGTTTCATGAAATTGTCTCGTGTTCCGATGTCAGATGCGCCCATGTACTGCATGCGGCGATAACAGATCCGGCCTGCCGAAAAAATGTCGACTGTTGCACCAGCGCGCTGCCTGGCTGGCTGGCGCGATCATGTTGTCATGCCATTCGGTTGCCATGGAATGATAAAGGAAAAATATTTCTAAAAGTAAATAAATTGGTATGCCGCATGCATCATAATCTATCCAAAAATAACATGTTCGGATGTTGCGTGCTGTACTCGATGGGATGACTCGCAAAGGCAGGCCGCAGCACGCCGGGCCTGCCATGTGGCTGAAAATTGTTGTTTTATGGAAACAAATGGTGTGGAAGTTTGAGGTGCCGGCGACTCTGGGGCGGGTGCCGGACAGGTTCTGCCCGGGATGATGTCATCAAGCGGCGCGAGCAGAAATCGGCATCACATGCCGGGATGGTCGATTTCAAACGCGAGCCGTCACAGCCAGTTGCGATCGTCGGGCCGCGGTATCGGTCGGTGCCGATGCCATGCAGGTTGGCGCATTGTCAACCCAGGATCAGCAACAGGCATGGCGCGGTACGAAATGCTGGCGCATGTCAAGCTTCGATCAAGCTGACATGGGCCGCGACCACGCGCCAGCCTTGTTCC
>CANFGA010000104.1 GCA_947446335.1 Oxalobacteraceae bacterium
GAAGGGGATGAACACGGTATCAGGGCCGACGCCGTAGGTGATCTTGGCCTTGACCTTGATCCGCGCGCCAGTTGGCGTGGCCACGATGCAGTATTCGCCGTTGCGGATGCCACGGTCGGCTGCAGTCTTTGGATTGATCTCGACAAAGTTATCCTGCTGCAATTCAGCCAGCCACGGATTGGAACGGGTTTCCTCGCCGCCGCCCTCGTACTCGACCAGGCGACCGGAAGTGAGGATGATCGGGAATTTCTCGGCCAGCTTCATTTCCACGTTCTTGTCCTGGATCGACTTGTAGAGCGTCGGCAGGCGCCAGAAATTCTTCTTGTCGTCGTGGGTCGGATACTTGGCGACCAGGTCGGGCCGGGTGCCGTACAGCGGCTCGCGATGCAGCGGCACCGGATCCGGGAAGTTCCAGACCACGGCGCGCGCCTTGGCGTTGCCGAACGGATGCACACCATGCACCTTGATGCAAACGCGCTGTATGCCGCCCGACAGATCGGTTTTCCAGTTCTTGCCCTCGGCTGCCACTTTCTCGGCTGCAGTCAAATCATCCCACCAGCCCAGTTTCTTCAGCAGCACATGGTCGAATTCCGGATAGCCGGTCGTGATGTCGGCACCCTTGGAATGGGAACCATCTTCGGCCAGCAAGCTTACGCCATCGCGTTCTACGCCAAAGTTGGCGCGGAAGTTGCCGCCGCCATCCATCACGTGGGCCGACGTGTCGTACAGGATATGGGTGCCGGGATGCTTCATTTCCGGCGTGCCGTAGCAAGGCCATGGCAAGCCGAAATAGTCGCCCGTCGTGTCATAGCCGGTCAATGCATCCTTGCCGCCCTTGGAGCGCATCGTCTTCACATCGAACATGTGCATGTTGCGCATGTGCGCCTTCAGACGCTCCGGTGATTGACCTGTGTAACCGATGGTCCAGTTGCCGCGGTTAATTTCGCGCAACATGTCTTCCGGCTCCGGTTCCATCATCCCGCCCTTGGCTGGCACCAGCTTGATCTTGGCGACGAGTTCCTTGGCAAAGCCCAGTTTCTCGGCCAGTTGATACATGATCATGTGGTCGGTGCGCGACTCGAACAGCGGCTCGATGACTTTTTCGCGCCATTGGACCGAGCGATTCGACGCCGTCACCGAGCCCGAGGTCTCGAATTGCGTCGCTGCCGGCAACAGATACACGGCGCGGTTGGGATTCAATTCCTGGCCCTCGACCTTCATCGCCGCCATCGCCGCAGTGGCCGATGGATATGGATCGATCACGACCAGCAGATCGAGCTTGTCGAACGCTTTTTTCATGTCCAGGCCGCGGGTCTGGGAATTGGGCGCATGGCCCCAGAACACCATCGCCTTGACATTGCTGTCTTGATCGATGAATTCGTTCTTTTCCAGCACCGCGTCGACCCAGCGCGACACCGTGACGCCAGACTTTTCCATCATCGCTTGCGAGGCGAAGCGGCTCTTGATCCACTCGTAATCGACGCCCCACACCGTGGCCCAATGCTTCCAGGCGCCGGCCGACAAACCATAATAGCCGGGCAGCGAATCGGGATTCGGACCGACGTCGGTAGCGCCTTGTACATTGTCGTGGCCGCGGAAAATGTTGGTGCCGCCGCCGGACTTGCCGATGTTGCCGAGCGCCAGTTGCAAGATGCACGAAGCGCGCACCATCGCATTGCCGATCGTGTGCTGGGTCTGACCCATGCACCACACCACCGACGAAGGACGGTTCAAGGCCATCGTCTGGGCGACCTTGAACACTTCGGCTTCCGGCACGCCGCACACTTCTTCGACCTTGTCCGGTGTCCATTTCGCCACTTCGGCGCGGATCTGATCCATGCCGTAGACGCGATCGTTGATGTATTGCTTGTCTTCCCAGCCATTTTTGAAAATGTGGTAGAGCAAGCCATAAACAAACGAAATATCGGAGCCGGAGCGCAGCCGCACGTACTGATCGGCCTTGGCCGCAGTGCGCGTGAAACGCGGATCGACGACGATCATCTTGCAACCGGTTTCCTTGGCGTGCAACATGTGCAGCATCGACACCGGATGGGCTTCCGCCGCATTCGAGCCGATGTACATGACCGCTTTCGAGTTCTGCATGTCGTTGAAACTGTTGGTCATCGCGCCATAACCCCAGGTATTGGCAACCCCGGCGACCGTCGTCGAATGGCAGATGCGGGCCTGATGATCGCAATTGTTGGAGCCAAAGTACGACACGAACTTGCGCAGCAACTGCGCCTGCTCGTTGTTGTGCTTGGACGAACCGACCCAGAATACCGAATCGGGTCCGCTGGCCTTGCGCATCTCGAGCAGGCGGGCGGAAATTTCGCTCAGCGCCACGTCCCAGCTGATGCGCTGGTATTTGCCATCGACCATCTTCATCGGATACTTCAAGCGATACTCGCCGTGACCATGCTCGCGCAGCGCGGCACCCTTGGCGCAATGCGCGCCGAGGTTGATCGGGGAATCAAACACCGGCTCTTGCCGGGTCCAGACGCCGTTTTCGACGATCGCATCCGTGGCGCAACCGACTGAACAGTGGGTGCAGACGGTGCGCTTGACTTCGATCTTGGTGCCTGGCTTGGCAGCATCGCTTGCGCGCGCCTTCTGGATCAAGCCCAGTTGCGAAGCAGCGATGCCGGCGCCGATGCCGATGCCGGAACGTTTGAGAAAAAGGCGACGATCCATCGTTGGCATGGCGCGCGCAAGGCTGCTGGCCAAACTGGATGAAAAACGCGTGTTGGAACGCTGACCTGACTGGCCTTTGCGTGTCAATAGCATGGGAACCTCGACTTTAAATAGTGGTAGTACGGTAATATTTTTTGACGTGCTCGGTCAGGCGATAGCCCGTACCGGCCGGCTCTTCAGGCAAGGCTGCCTCCGGCGACGCTGTTGTCGATGACAATTTCACCGCCACGCCTGCGGCAGCGACGAGACCCAGGCCAGCAAAGAAGCTGCGCCTGACGATTTTTTTTGGTTCGGCCATATTGGCTCCCAGCATGATGAATGCGAAATAAGTACGTCGATGGGAATACATCGATGCATTTGTTGAGCGGCGAGAAAGCGCCGCGCTTTGTTTCTTCAAATTAACACATCTTAATCAAAACAGACATCCGTATTTATACTATGAATGTCAGTTATTTGCTCAGGCCATGTCAAAGGCCACCATTTCAACTTCGAAAAAAGAACGCGCCAGATGCGCCACGTGTCGGTAAAAAAATGCATCCGGATGCGATTCGATCGCGTCGCAGGCGCGCAAGACCCATTGCTGCATGTGATCGGCAAAGAATCGTCTTTGCGCGGCCAGGTTGGCATGCACGACATCGTCGGACGCGATCAGATAGCGCATCACTTCGCACAGCGTGCCGATATGGTCTTCGCTCTCCACCACCGCATCTGCGCGTTCGATGCCGAGCGCTGCGAGATCGGTGCGCAGCAGCGCCAGCGGTTTTTCCATCAAGAATCCGGCCAGATAATACGAGCCATACAGCATCACTTCGGGCTTGCCCACGCCGATGAACAGATGCTCGTATTCTTCGCGCACTTCTTCTTCGTCGGCGCCCTTGCAGGCGTCGACCAATTCGCTCCACGCCATCTCCAGCACCGCGTCGCCCGCGGCATCGCTGGCGCCGATGGCATCCAACATCGGCTGCGATGCCGGCATTGAAAACAGGCTGGCCAGCACGCCATACAGATCGGCGCGCGCAGTTTCCTCGCCCTGATCGGCGCTTTCAAACATCATGGTCTGGGCTGTGCTCATTTGGGTCGCTTCATGTCGAGTATCGAGGGTTCATTCTTGCCGTCCATCATGTCGATCACGCGGCAATCGGAACACATCTTGATGCGATCGATGTTGCCGGCAAACGCGCCATGCAACGAGAGTTTGCTGACCATGTTGTCGATCATTTGCAAGGTGCCGAACGGCTTGGAGCAACGGATGCAGTGATAAGGCTGCGCTTCATTGAGGACGACCGGCTGGCGTACGGTGGCGCTCAGCAAAAGGCGCGGCGTGAGGCTGATCGCATGCTCCGGACAAGTCGTTTCGCACAGGCCACACTGGACGCAATTTTTTTCAACGAAACGCAATTGCGGCAAATCGGCGTTATCCATCAATGCCGATGACGGGCAAGCCCCCACGCACGACATGCACAGCGTGCAGGCGCTGGTGTTGACGTTGACCTTGCCGTACAGGGCGCCGGCCGGCAGCGCGATTTCTTCGGGCTTGAGCGGCAAAGGCGTGTGCTTGAGCAAATGGTCGAGCGCGAAATCGAGGGCGCTGCGCTTGTCCGCGCCAACATGGAAAGTGGCGCGCACGCGCGGCGCCTCGGCCGGCACCAAGGCCTGCAGCGCCGCATCAAGTTGGCTCGGCGTGCTCGCATGCACCAAGGTGAAATGCTGGCCCGGGTAACCGAGGCCGGTGACGATGGTTTGCGCCAGCATGACTTGCTGCTCCAACGCCGCCACATATTGCGGCGCCTCTTCCCCGGTGAGCAAGATGACGATGTTGGTGGCGCCATAAGCGAGCGCGGACAACCAGAGATCGATGCCGGTCGATGCCATGTGGTGCAAGTCAGTCGGAATCACCCGCGCCGGCATGCCCTTGAGCGTTTTCCCCGCTTGCGCCAGGCGCCCGAGCTGGCCTATCAATTTGCCGCCCTGTTCTGCGCTGTGCAGCAGCAGCGCAGCTTGCTTGCCGCCCGCCTTGGCATAGGTATCGAGCAAGGTCTTCAAGCGCAGTCCCATGTCGGGCGCGCGCGGATAGGCGTAAGCCAGCGCGCCGGATGGGCACACGGTGGTGCAAGCGCCGCAGCCGACGCACAGATTCGCATTCACCTTGATCTTGTTGCCATCGTGGCTGACCGCCTCGGCCGAGCATACTTCTATGCAGGCATTGCAGCCCACTTGCTTGTTGCGCCCGTGCGCGCACAATTTTTCCTTGTAGATGAAAAATTTCGGCTTCTCGAACTCGCCCACCATCCGCGACAGCTTGAGCGCATCGTCGGCCTGGCGCATGACATCGAGGCCGGGTGCAAAATAGCCTTGCGGCAATTGATGGCTGCCCACCAACGGCTGCTCCGACAGATCGTAGATCAGATCGAAACTGCCATCGCGCGCGGTATCGGCGCGGTTGAAATCGATCGCACCGATCGCACCGCAAGCCTTCACGCAGTCATGGTGCGAGGTGCATTTGTTCAAGTCGATCTGGAAATCGAGGCCGATCGCATTTTCAGGGCAAGCGTCGACGCAGGCATTGCAGCGGGTGCAAATTTCCAGATCGATCGGATTGGCTTGCTGCCAGCGTGCGTTGAAGGCGCCCAGGAAACCGTCGATAGTGACCTTGGACCCGGAAAAGGTCGGATAATCGCGCTCGGCCAGCATCGGCGGGTTGAAGCTGTTCAAGTTGCCCGATCCACGTTGATCATCGTCGGTCAGCAACACGCTCACGTCTTGCTGCGCGGCGATTCTGTCGGCCCAAGGCAACACGCGCGCCGCCGGCCCCACCAGCAACACATGGCCGGCGGAATCGTAGTTCACGGTGGGCACCGGCTCCGGCTCCGGCAAGGCGGCAGCGGCCAGCAAGGCGGCGATCTTCGGCAACGCTTGCCGGCCCTCGCTGCCCCAGCCACCGCTTTCGCGCAAATTGACGAAGCGAATCGGCGCCACCGATTTCACCGCCAGTTCGGAAAACAGCGCGCGTTCCTGGGTGCAGCCGACGACGACATCGTCGACCCCTGCCGCAGCGCTCAAGAAAGAGCCGACTTCGCGCCGGCACAGCGCGCTGGCGACGGCCAGCGCCGGCACGCCGAGCGCGTTGCCCAATTTTTCGCCGGAAGCGGCGTCGAGCGCCATGCTGCCATTGCAATTACAAACTTTGAATTGTGTGCTCATCGGTATCGGGTAAGGGTTTTGAAGGGCTGGCGTCAATTTTGGCGTCAAGCTCGGCATCGGGGGCATCGGGTGAAACTGGCTCAAGCAGCGGCTGAGTCGATGAATCATCACGTTCAAGCAATGGCTCAGTCGATGAATCCAGCGCGGACGGCTCGGGCGCAAGTTCGGTCTCGGCTTCCAGCTTCGAATCAAGCTGCGGCGGCGACACCAGTTGCATCACCGGCTTTTCGAACATCGACACGGGATCGAGCACGCCCTTGGCATGCTCGAGCAGCGCCAGCATCGCCGCCGGCATCGGATCAGGCGTGTTGTAGTCGCCGATGTAAATGTCGAGGCCATCCATCAAGTTGAAATGCGGATCGGCAAACAGCTTTTTCATCGCGCCGCGCTGAACCATCTGATCCACGCCGCGCGCCATGAAAGGCGCATAGTCCGAGTCCCGGGTCAGGCCAGCAACATCGTCCATCGTCGGCGCTGCCGGGGGCGCAACCGGTTCAACAGGAACCAGCGGATCTTGCTGCGGCACAGCTGCACCCGCTGAAGCCGCCTGATCCGCTACCGGTTTTGGCTTGGCCCAGCGCGCGAAAAAGTTCTCAGCGGCCATCCGGCTTGCCTTCTGCCCTGGCCATCTTGTCGACGCCGGCACCACCTTCGAACGACGGTTTCTTGCGTTTTCGCTTGACCTGCGGATGATAATTGTCGGACGTGAAGGCGGCGATCCGCTCGATCAATTCCACCGGCAAGGGCAAGATGTCGACCTGTTCGCCGCCATCCATCAGGCGCGCCGCCTCGTTGTACGACAGCGTGACCGATTTCGGCACCGCCACATCGACGCCATCGATCTGCTCGATGCGCCACATGATGAACCAGCACGGGTGATCGGCGTTGATGTTGAGAAAATAGCCCTCGGCCTCATCGGCGAACAGGCGAATCTCGAAATTGCCGAATACCCAGCGCGTATCGTCCTCTGATGCCAGCAAGCAGCGCACGCCGCCACCTGGCAACACATCTGCATTGACGATTTCGAACGGGCGCCACTGATGCGATTGCCAGCGGCTGTTGATGGGCAGGCGCTGCATCACGACGCCGACCTGAATGGCGACTGTGTCCATTTTTGGCAAGCTCAATCGTTCTTGACGACGATGCTGGGGAATTTGCTCGACATGTCGCGCGCTTTTTCAGCCACCTTGATCGCCATCTTGCGCGCAATATCCTTGTACATTTTCGCCACCGGTCCGTCCGGATCGGCCACCACCGTGGGCCTGCCGGAATCGGCTTGCTCGCGAATGGCCATCGTCAAAGGCAAGGCCCCGAGGAAATCGACGCCGTATTCGGCGCACATCTTGGCGCCGCCGCCCTCGCCGAAAATCGCTTCCGCATGGCCGCAATTGGAGCAGACATGGGTGCTCATGTTTTCCACGATGCCGAGAATCGGAATGCCGACTTTTTCGAACATCTTCAAGCCCTTGCGCGCATCGAGCAAGGCGATGTCTTGCGGCGTGGTGACGATCACGGCGCCGGTGACCGGCACTTTTTGCGACAGCGTCAACTGGATGTCGCCGGTGCCGGGCGGCATGTCGACGATCAGGTAATCGAGGTCGCGCCAGTTGGTCTGGTCCAGCAATTGCTGCAACGCTTGGGTCACGATCGGCCCGCGCCACACCATCGGCTCATCCGGATCGATCATGAAACCGATCGACGATACCTGCAAGCCATAATTTTCCATCGGCTCCATCGTCTTGCCATCGACCGTTTCAGGCCGACCGCTGATGCCCAGCATCATCGGCTGCGACGGGCCGTAGATATCGGCATCGAGCACGCCGACCGAGGCGCCTTCGGCTGCCAGCGCCAGCGCCAGATTGACTGCCGTCGTCGATTTGCCGACGCCGCCCTTGCCCGAAGCCACAGCGATGATGTTCTTGACATTGGACAGCAATTTCACGCCGCGCTGCGCCGTGTGGGCCACGATCTTCGAATACACATTGACGCTGACATTGCCGGCGCCGGGTACCGCGCGCACCGCGCCGATCGCAGCGCGGCGGATCGCATCAAACTGGCTCTTGGCAGGGTACGCGAGTTCGACATCGAACGCGACATCGCCCCCTTCCAGCTTGATGTTCTTGATGCATTTGTTCGATACCAGGTCCTTGCCCGTATTCGGATCGATGACCCCGGAAAGTGCAGCCTTGACGGCTTCCATCGTGATGCTCATTGAATCTCCTCGTGTTCGTCGCAGCAGTGTAAAGCAAAGCCGGCGCCTTTGCTGGCGCCGCCACATTTACTTAGGGCAATATTTTCATGCGCGCGCTCCGGCAGCAGCCACACGGTCTATGATGGCCGCGACAACGATGGACAGCACAACGCTGGCCACGAACCCAACACGGATCGCTCATGCATTCAGCAACAACAACATCGACAACAGCACCGACCGCAATATCGACTGTCAGCGGCCTGATTCTGACCAGCGGACCCGGCCCCGATCGCGGCCTTCAAGCCTGGCGCGGCGCGCCGCTGGCACTGCACGTGATGATGCGGCTATCGCCTCAGGTCGCCGACGTCATGATCAATGCCAACCGCAACATCGGCCCTTATGAAGGCTTCGGCGTGGCGGTCTGGCCCGACGAAATCCAGGGCTGGGGTGGCGCGCTGGCGGCAATCCAGACCGGCTTGCAGCACTGCGACACCCGCTTCATGGTCAGCGTGCCTTGCGATGCGCCAGAACTGCC
>CANFGA010000105.1 GCA_947446335.1 Oxalobacteraceae bacterium
CGACGCATAGTGGTCGTGCCGGATCACCTGCAGCCAGACGAAGCGCGCCAGCAGCAGCGCAAAGCAGATGAACACCAGCACCCCCAGCGCGGCGAGGCGCTGGCGAAAAAAATGCAATTCGAGTTGGGTATTCTTTATTTCAGTCATTGATCAATCTTCAAATCGTCAAATTCGCCGCATTCAAGACGCATGCGCAGCATCGGGCTCAGATCGGACGGGTGTGGTCTCTGTCCACCGCGCGGCGTTGCGGCGCAAGCAAGATCCAGGTCACGATCGGCCACAGCAAGATGGAGACGGCGCTCTCGATGAAATACAGCCAGCCGGGAAATTTGCCTGAAATCAGGAAACGGATGATCATCTGTATCGCTTGCGTCAGCAGCAACAGCGGAAAGACATGCAAGGCTTGGGTCATGACCGGGAACCACAATACCCGGCGATGGATCATGATCGCAAAATAGGACAGCAAGGTGTAGGCCAGCGCATTTTCGCCGATCAACGTCGCATCGTGCACATCCATCAGCAAGCCCATGAAGAAGGCCACGCCGATGCCAACCTTGCGCGGTTGATGCAAGCCCCAGAACACCAGCACCAGCGCGACGAAATCGGGCGCGCCGATCAAGCCGCCCCATGGCAACAAGTTCAACAGGAAGGCGCAAAACAGGCTGAACCCGATGAACAAGGGGCTAACCGGCAGCAAGATGTAGTGCGGACCGCTCATGGCGCGACCTCCTTCGGTGCGACTGTGGCGGGTGCGGGCTTGACTGCAGCAGGTGCCGGCTTGGCTGCGACAGGTGCCGGTACTGGGACCGGCTTGGCTGCGGTCGGTGCCGACTTGGCTGCAGCCGGGTCCTTGATCGGCGCCATCTTGCCGGCGCGCTTCTTCACTTGCGTCTCGCTCTCGTCGGGCGGGCGCGGCAGCATGTCGGGTGCCGACATCAGGATCAGCAACTGGGTATTTTGCTGGGTGCCGGCGAGCGGCACGCAGACCACGCGTCCAAAGGCCCCGGTCGCGCTGTTTTCAACTTGCACCACGCGCGCCACGGCCAGTCCACCCGGATAGACGCCATCGATGCCGGAGGTCACCAGCACATCGCCGACTTGAATGTCGGCATTGGGCGCAACGAAGCGCAGATCGAGCAAGCCCGACTGGCCGCGCCCGTACGCCACGCTGCGCAAGCCATTGCGCAGCACTTGCACCGGGATCGCCTGTTCCTTGTCGGTCAGCAGCGTCACTTCAGACGTGAATGGAAAGACACGGGTGACCTGACCGACGACGCCCAGATTGTCGATCACCGGTCGGCCCGGCACGACGCCCTGGCGGCTGCCCCGGTCGAGCACGATCTTGCGCGTGAAAACGTCGCGCGCCTCATACAAGACCTCGCCCATCATCGATTTCACCGGAATGTGCTCGCGCGCCTCCATCAACTTGCGCAAATGATTGTTTTCAGCCTGCTGGAGTTGCGACTGCTGGACGATGTCGGCGACGGCGATTTGCTGGCGCTGCAGCTTGAGCACTTCTTTTTCGAGCGCCGCGACCGAAGAAAAATACGCTTCCATGTGCAAGCCGACGTCGCGCGGGGCCAGCGCAGCCATCTGCAATGGATAGAGCGCCGTGGCGACCACTTCGCGCACGGTGGAGAGCACGTTCATCCGCGCATCGACCAGCAGCAACGCGATCGAAATGCCGGCGAACACAATCATCTTGAAGCGGGCCGAGGCGCCTTGCTTGAAAAGTGGCGGAGGACTGTATTCCATGAATTCCAATAATTCGGTGCACGCGTGCCAACCTGCTGGCAGGGCTGCGGCAAGCCCTGCCCTTGTTCCTTACCTGTTACTCGTACGAGAACATCGAACCGAGCTTGTCCATCCGCTCCAGCGCCATGCCGGAGCCGCGCACCACGCAAGTCAACGGATCCTCGGCCACCAGCACCGGCAGACCGGTCTCTTCCATCAGCAAACGGTCGAGATCGCGCAGCAGGGCGCCGCCGCCGGTCAGCATCATGCCTTTTTCGGCGATGTCGGCGCCCAGTTCAGGCGGGGTCTGCTCGAGCGCATTCTTGACGGCAGAAACGATGTTGTTGAGCGGATCGGTCAGCGCTTCCAGAATTTCGTTGCTGGACACGGTGAACGAGCGCGGGATGCCTTCGGACAGATTGCGGCCCTTGACTTCCATTTCCTTCACTTCCGAGCCAGGGAAGGCTGAACCGATGGCTTTCTTGATCGCTTCCGCGGTCTGCTCGCCGATCAGCATGCCGTAGTTGCGGCGGATATAATTGACGATCGCCTCGTCGAACTTGTCGCCGCCGACCCGGATCGAGCCCTTGTAGACCATGCCACCGAGCGAAATGATGCCCACTTCGGTGGTGCCGCCGCCGATGTCGACCACCATCGAACCGGTTGGCTCCGACACCGGCAAACCGGCGCCGATCGCAGCGGCCATCGGCTCTTCGATCAAATACACTTGCGACGCACCGGCGCCGAGCGCCGATTCGCGGATCGCGCGGCGCTCGACCTGGGTCGAACCGCAGGGCACGCAAATGATGATGCGCGGCGATGGCCGGAAAAATTTCGAATCGTGCACCATGCGGATGAATTGCTTGAGCATTTGCTCGGTCACGGTGAAGTCCGCGATCACGCCATCCTTCATCGGACGAATCGCCTCGATATTGCCTGGCACCTTGCCCAGCATTTGCTTGGCTTCCTTGCCCACGGCCTGGATCGTTTTCTTGCCGTTCGGGCCACCTTCTTGGCGAATCGCTACCACCGACGGTTCATCGAGGACTATGCCCAGGCCGCGCACATAAATGAGCGTGTTCGCCGTGCCCAGATCGATGGCCAGATCGGTGGAAATATACCTGCGTAAAAAACCAAACATGAGTATCCTGAAGCGCTCGTGCGCATGAGTCAATTGTGGGGAGGTTCAAAGCGGGCGCTATTCACATGGGTAACGCTGGCGCCGTCTTTCGGTGTTTTGTGTCTACTTTATCTCTGCTGCGGCAGCAACTATCGGCCCCGACAACGCATCAACTCGCCATTCTACCTTATAATTTGCATTGCTCCTTGCCCGAGAATCATTCAAAAGCACATCTGCGCGTCACGCGGATCACGCTGCATTCGGATCTGATCGCACGCAGCCGCAATGTTGATAACTTTGTCAACAAGATAACTTAACAGCGGCCCGCCCGCTCATTCGCCATGTCCCTGACCCTATCCGACGTAAAACGCATCGCCCATCTGGCCCAACTTGAGATGGCAGATGACCAGGCCGCCATCGCGCTGACCGAATTGAATGGCATTTTTGCGCTGGCTGAACAAATGCAGGCGGTCGACACCAGCGGCGTAGCCCCGCTCAGCCATCCGTTGGCCGCGTACATGGAGGCGCAACAGCAAGCCATCGCGCTGCGCCTGCGCCCGGATGAAGCGATCGAGCCGAATCGGCGCGACGACTATCTGGCGCTGGCGCCAATGACCCAGGATGGCTTGTACCTGGTGCCCCAGGTCATCGAATAAGGCATCAAGCCAGATCAACAGCGAGCACTGCCAACACCCCGAATTGATTGCGAATTGAAGACCATGCATACAAAAACCATCAAACAATTGTCCACGCTGCTGCACGCCAGGGAAATTTGCGCCGTTGAACTGGCGACGCATTTCCTGGATCGCATCGAGGGCAGCGACTTGAACGCCTTCCTGCACGTGGACCGGGCGCTGACGCTGGCCCAGGCCGCCGCTGCCGATGCCCGCTTTGCCGATGGCACGGCTGGCGCGCTGACCGGCATCCCGATCGCGCACAAGGATATTTTCGTCACGCGCGGCTGGCGTTCGACCGCAGGCTCGAAGATGCTGGCCAATTACACCAGCCCGTTCGATGCCACCGTGGTCGAGAAATTCAATGCGGCCGGCATGGTCACGCTGGGCAAACTCAATTGCGATGAATTCGCGATGGGTTCGTCGAACCAGAACTCGGCCTTCGGCGCAGTCAAGAATCCATGGGACAAACAAGCGGTGCCGGGTGGCTCGTCCGGCGGCTCGGCGGCCGCTGTGGCGGCGCGTCTGGCGCCGGCGGTGACCGGCACCGACACCGGCGGTTCGATCCGCCAGCCAGCCTCGTTTTGCGGCGTCACCGGCATCAAGCCGACCTATGGCCGCGTCTCGCGCTTTGGCATGATCGCTTTCGCATCGTCGCTGGATCAGGGCGGCCCGATCGCCGCCAGCGCCGAAGATTGCGCACTGCTGCTGTCCCACATGGCCGGCTTCGACGCGCGCGATTCGACGAGCTTGACGCCACAGCAAGGCGGCATCGATGAGGATTTTTCACGCGAACTGGCGAGCCCGCTGACGGGACTTCGGATCGGCGTGCCGCGCGAATATTTCGGCGCCGGCCTGGCCGGCGATGTAGAGCTCGCTGTGCGCGCCGCGCTCGAGCATTATGTGACGCTGGGCGCTGTGCTGGTCGACATTTCGCTGCCCAACACCGCGCTGTCGATCCCGGCTTACTACATGATCGCGCCAGCCGAGGCTTCGTCGAACCTGTCGCGCTTCGACGGCGTGCGCTATGGCCATCGCGCCAGCGCCTACAAGGATTTGCAAGACATGTACAAGAAGAGCCGGGCCGAGGGTTTCGGCGCCGAAGTCCAGCGCCGCATCATGGTCGGCACTTACGTGCTGTGCCACGGCTATTACGATGCCTACTACCTGAAGGCGCAAAAAATACGGCGTTTGATCGCGCAAGATTTCGCTGCCGTGCTGGCCGGACCGAATGCCACATGCGACGTCATCATGGGGCCGGTTGCGCCGACCGTAGCCTGGGATCTCGGGGACAAGACCGACGACCCGGTGGCGAACTACCTGGCCGACATCTACACCTTGTCGACCAGCCTGGCCGGTTTGCCCGGCATGTCGATACCGTGCGGCTTCGGCCAAGGCGAAAAAAATGGCGCGCGCCCGGTCGGCTTGCAGCTCATCGGCAATTATTTCACCGAAGCGAAGCTGCTGGGCATCGCCCACCAATACCAGCTGACGACCGACTGGCACTTGCGCGCGCCGGCCGGCATCTAAGCCAGGCACGCATCAAAATACATCAGAGAATACATAAGCGAGAACACTATGCAATGGGAAGTCGTCATCGGTCTTGAGAACCACGTCCAGCTCACTACCCACTCCAAGATTTTCAGCGGTGCGTCGACCCGCTTCGGCGCCGAACCGAATACGCAGACCAGTCCGGTCGACCTGGCGCTGCCGGGCGTGCTGCCAGTCATGAACCGGGCTGCGGTCGAACATGCGATCCGCTTCGGCCTGGCGGTTGGCGCCACGATCGCGCCGACCTCGGTGTTTGCGCGCAAGAATTATTTTTACCCGGATTCGCCGAAGGGCTACCAGATCAGCCAGTTCGCCGACCCGGTCGTGCAAGGGGGCAGCTTGACCTTCGGTTTCGAAAAGGATGGCAAGTTCGAAACCCGGACCATCAACCTCACGCGCGCCCACCTGGAAGAAGATGCCGGCAAGTCGCTGCACGAGGATTACCAGGGCATGACCGGGATCGACTTGAACCGCGCCGGCACGCCGTTGCTGGAAGTGGTGAGCGAGCCCGAGATGCGCAGCGCGGCTGAAGCGGTCGCTTATGCCAAGGCGCTGCATTCGCTGGTAGTCTGGCTCGGCGTGTGCGACGGCAACATGCAGGAAGGCTCGTTTCGCTGCGATGTCAACGTCTCGGTGCGCCCGCTTGGCCAGACCGAATTCGGTACCCGCTGCGAAATCAAGAACTTGAACTCGTTTCGCTTCATCGAAGAAGCGGTGCACTGCGAAGTACAGCGCCAGATCGAACTGATCGAAGACGGCGGACGCGTGGTCCAGGCGACGCGGCTGTACGATCCAGACAAGAAGGAAACGCGCGCCATGCGCAGCAAGGAAGATGCGCAGGATTACCGCTACTTCCCCGATCCTGACTTGCCGCCTTTGGTGATCGCTCCCGAATGGATAGAGAGCGTGCGGGCCAGTTTGCCAGAATTGCCAGCGGCGATGCGGGTCCGCTTTGCCGCTCAGTATGCGCTGTCGGACTACGACAGCCTGAACCTGACCCAATCGCAGGCGATGGCAGCGTACTTCGAAGCCGTGGTCGCCAAGGCCGGCAACGAGCAAGCCAAGACGGCGGCGAACTGGATGCTGGGCGACATGGCTGCCGCGCTGAACCGCGACAACATCGACATCAAGCAAGCACCGGTCAGCACCGCGCAACTGGGACTGCTGCTCACGCGCATTCTTGATGGTACCGTTTCCAACAAGCTGGCCAAGGAAGTGTTTGCCGCGATGTGGGATGCAAAGTCAAGCGACGACAATCTGGCCGACGCGATCATCGACGCCAAGGGGCTCAAGCAGATATCGGACAGCGGCGCCCTTGAAGCGATCATCGACGAAGTGCTGGCGGCGAACACCAAATCGGTCGAGCAATACCGCGCCGGCAAGGAAGCGGCGATCAATGCCTTGATCGGCCAGGCGATGAAGGCCAGCAAGGGCAAGGCCAATCCGGCCCAGCTGACCCAGTTGCTAAAGGAAAAACTGGCGGGCTGATCGAGAAGATCTGTTCGCCTTGAAAAAAACCGGGTTCAGTGCATTTGCCCGGTTTTTTTCATTTGCTCAGACGCCGTAGCGTGTGCGATAAGCGGTCACCGCCGCCTGGTATTGGGCCAGTTCCGGAGCGGCGCCGCTGGCCAAGTAGGCGAACAGATCGTCCAAATTGGCGATCGAGATCACCGGGATGCCATACTGCTGGCTCACTTCCTGCACCGCCGAGTGCGGCGTCAACTGGCCGTCCGGGCCGGAGCGCTCCATCCGGTCGAGCGCGATCAAGACCGCGCACGGGGTGGCGCCGGCGGCGCGGATCAGGTCGACCGATTCGCGCACCGAGGTGCCGGCCGAGATCACGTCGTCGATGATCACGACCTTGCCCTGCAGCGGCGCACCGACGATGTTGCCGCCCTCGCCGTGCGCCTTGGCTTCCTTGCGGTTGTAGGCAAAACCGGTGTTGCGGCCCTTGCCGGCGAGCGCGACCGCGGTGGCCGAGGCCAGCGTGATCCCCTTGTAGGCCGGGCCAAACAGCATGTCGAATTCGACACCGGAATCGAGCAGCGTTTGCGCGTAGAACTGCGCCAGATTGGACAACGTTGCGCCATCGTTGAACAGACCGGCATTGAAAAAGTAGGGCGACTGGCGCCCGGCCTTGGTCGTGAAGTCGCCGAACCGCAGCACTCCCGTCGACACTGAAAACGCGATAAACTGTTGGCGCAAATTGTTCACGGTGATCCTCTATTTTTGATGTGCCCGTATTCTAATGCCAGCGCCAGCGCGCGACAATCGTCGGTACCGCCCCAGCCTTGTTTTCCACCGTCATTTTTTATTTCTATCCTCAACTCATGCCAAAAATCATTTCCGCCAATCTCAACGGGATCCGCTCCGCATCCAGAAAAGGCTTTTTCGAATGGATGGCGGCGCAAGCGGCCGACCTGATCTGCGTCCAGGAATTGAAGGCGCAAGCGCCCGACATGACGCCAGAATTCCTCAATCCCGAGGGCTACCACGGCCATTTCCACTATGCGCAAAAGAAGGGCTATTCGGGCGCCGGCATTTACAGCAAAGCCAAACCCGATGCCGTCCACATCGGCTTTGGCAGCGAAGAATTCGATGCCGAGGGCCGCTATGTGCGCTGCGACTTTGGCGCTCTGTCGGTGGTGTCGGTATATTGCCCGTCCGGATCGTCCGGTCCCGAGCGCCAGGAGGCAAAGTTCCGCTTCATGGACCTGTTCCTGCCGCATTTGCTGGCCTTGAAGGTCGAGGGCCGCGAAATCGTCATCTGCGGCGACTGGAATATCGCGCACCATGAAATCGATTTGAAGAATTGGAAGGGCAATAAGAAAAATTCCGGCTTCCTGCCCGAAGAGCGCGCGTGGCTGAGCCGCGTGTTCGACGAGGTCGGCCTGGTCGACGTGCACCGCGCCATCGACCCGCGCGAAGATCAATTCACTTGGTGGAGCAACCGCGGCCAGGCCTGGGCCAAGAACGTGGGCTGGCGCATCGATTACCAGGTCGCCACCCCCGGCCTCGCGGCGCAAGCGTCCACGGTCGAAATCTACAAGGACGAGCGCTTTTCCGACCATGCGCCGTTGACGATCGACTATGTCCCTGTTGTATCTTTGCCTGCATCGGCCATTTAGCCAGCGAGCGTGCGCGCGCTGTCGAAGCGGCGCAGCTCACCGCTGAACGGGTCGACGAACGATACCGCGCGCGCCAGCAATTGCAGCGGCTGCGACATGTCGTCCTGCTTGCACGGCAACGCGTGCGGATAGAACGCATCGTTGATGATGGGAACCCCAAGCGCGGCCATGTGCACCCGCAACTGGTGCTTGCGCCCTGTGCGCGGCTGCAAGCGATACAACGCCAGATCGCCGCGCTGTTCGATGACGTCGATCGAGGTTTCCGAATTGGGCTCGCCGTCGACTTCCTGCATCCGGAAGAACGGCGTGCCTTCGACCATGCGGCTGCGGTGCACGAATGGAAAGGCGC
>CANFGA010000106.1 GCA_947446335.1 Oxalobacteraceae bacterium
CTGGTCCGGAATGTAATGCACCCATTGATAGCCGGGTTCGCCATTGGCCTTGGACATGCGGCGCTCGAATTGCTGGCGCTCGCCGCGCAGCGCGGCGCGAATGTGCGGTTCATTTTCGAGAAAGAAGGCCTCGCCCATCATGTCTTGCAGCCGGGTGCCGACCAGGTCTTGCGGGCGCTCGCCAAACCATTCCTGATAGCCGATATTGGCGAAGCGGCAGCGCAGGTCGGCCGACCAGTAACCGACCATGCCGGGCACCGCGTCGGTGATGGTGTACAGAAAATGTTCGCGCTCGAGCATCGTCGCTTCGATCCTGCGCCGTTCGGTGAGATCGTAAAAGGTGGCCAGAAATGCCTGGTCCAGCGCAATCCCGGACACCTCGACATGGCGCACGCTGCCGTCGCGGCACGTCACCGCATGTTCGAAAGGAGGCGTGGCCCGGTTTTGGGTTTCGGCCAGCGCCACTGCCTCGGCCCAGTTGCGCTGCACCCCGGCCCGATAAAGCGGGTCGGGGCAAGAGCGCAGCCACCACAGATCGATGGTCGGAACGTCTTGCTCGGTATAGCCAAACAGGCGGATGAACTCGGCATTGCGCAGACTGAGGCGCTCGTTTTCCAGCACGCAGATCGCGATCGGCACGCGCAGGATGAAGTTTTCCACCCGCTGGCGGGCCGCTTCCAGGTCCAGCGTGCGCTCTTGCACCAGCGCTTCCAGGTGATCGCGATGGCGCTGCAGTTCCCGATCGACCTTGCGGCGCTCGGTGATGTCGTAATGCGATGTCAGCGCGAAATCCTGGCCGGCGATCGTGACGATGTTGATGCTGGTGAGCACGGTGAGTGTGTCGCCGCTCTTGGAAAGCAGGGTTTGTTCCAGATTGCGCACGCAGCTTGCGCGATCTGTACCCGGCATCATGCTCAATGGCGGCAAGCTCTTGCCGATCAGCTCTGCCCTGGTATGGCCGAACAGGTCCAGCCAGGCATCGTTGACATCGACCAGCACCTGATCGCACCAGCGGGTGAGCACGACCGGCAGCGCGCCCTGATTGAACAACAGCGAGAATTTGGCTTCGCTCGCGCGCAGCGCTTCTTCATTGCTCCTGCGTTCGGTCTGGTCCATCACGACGCCGCCGATGTGGCGTTCTGGCGGCTGCAGGGCATCGCCGGCGGCTGCATTGGTCAAGCCGGTGCCGGCGATCCAGTGCACGCTGCCATCGGGCCAGAGCACCCGATACTCGTTGTGGAATTCCTGCAAGGTGTCAGTGGCTTGATTCAGGTCTTTTTGCAACTTGGCAAGATCGTCGGGATGGATGCGCTGCATGAATTGCGCCAGCGTGAGGACCTCGTTGGATGCGAAACCGAACATTTCCCGGCAGCGCTCCGAGGCATCCACGACATCGGTGCCGATGACATGTGACCAGGTGCCGAGCTCGGCACTGAGCACCGCCAGCCGCAAATCCTGCTCGCGCGTGGCCAGGTGGGCGGTGCGCTGCACTACCTGTAACTCCAATTGATCCCGTTGCAGCGCGAGCGCTGCTTCGGCGCTCTGGCGGTGTGCGATCGCGCGCCACAGCAGCAGGAAAACGCTGACGATGGTGAGCGTGGCGAAGGTGGCAGAGATCGCCAGCGTCTGAACGATGCGCCGGCTTTCAATCGACCTGCTGGCCCGGCGCGCGTCCAGCAGGCGCTGTTCCTCGGCCTCGATCAGGCCAAACTGTGATCGTACCCTGGCCAGGTAGTGCTGATCCAGGGCTGCGGCCATCGTGGCCCGCACCGTGTCCGGATCGGGTTGCTGGTGCTGCTTGCGGACCATCGCGCTGATATCGTCAGCCATCAGGGCCAGCTGGTCCCGGATGATCAGTTCGGCATCGGCCAGTCGCTGCTGCTGGACCCGATTGTCTGCAGTGTGTTCCCGCGCCATCAACAGGCTCTGCGTGAGCTGGTCCAGCGCCTGCTGATAGCGCTGCTGATGCCGGGCATCCGCTGTGACGAGATAGCTGCGCTGGGCCGACTCGGCGTCGAGCAACGCGCCCAGCGATTGCGCCAGTGCCAGCAGCACTTGCCGGGGATGATCTTCCCATCGATCTTCTCTGGACAAGTCGTGCAGCCGGTCGATGATGATCAATCCCAGCGTCATCTGGGCTGCCAGAGCGATCGCCGTGGCCAGTCGGATCCAATGTGTCAGCCAATTTTGCTGCGAGCGGGTCAGCACGATGCCGGCGGACAAGAGCAAAAAGCCGGCGGCGGTGTGGACCGCCATGCTGGAACGAACTAGAAGGTAATAATGGACCTGGATGTCGAGCAGATAGCCAAAGAATGCCAGCAACGCCAGCGACCCGGCCAGCAGCGCTGCACGGCCAGAGGCGCGGCCCAATCTGCTGCCGGCGGCCAGCGCCGCGCCGCACAGCGCAAAGCACAAGGCCGTCACCGGCGCCATCCGGGCCGAGGTTTCGGCTGGAATCCGGCGCACGTCGAACAGCATGCTGTCGATGCCAAGATTCCAGTCGAACAGATCCTGGCTGACGGTGGCTGCACTCAGTAACAGCACCAGCGCGCCCAGCGCCCGGCCCGCATGAGCACACCGTGGGCGTTCCAGGCTGAGGGCAAACAATGCCAGGCCTGACAGGGCGAAACAGGTGGCGGTATTGAACTTCATCGACGCCAGTCCCGGTAGCACGGTGCGGATCGCCGGGATATCGCGCCACCAGCCAAACAGGGCACAGACCCCGAGTCCGATGACCATGCTTGCCAGCACGCGCGACGCCAGCATGGAGTGAACCGGAGCCGGGGCCGCGCTGGTGGCGGCTGGGTGTGCAGTGTCGCTCATGGTTTGCTAGGGCAGCAGGATCATCGTAGCGGCTGCTGCAATCGCCGTTGGCGACCAGCCTGGATCGAGTTTGCCTGACTGCATGGCTACCCGGTCGCGACCCTGATGCTTGGCCATGTAAAGTGCCTGATCGGCCAACCCCAACAGGGTTTCTGGCGCTGCGCGCGCTGGCCCGATCAGCATGCAAGAGGTGCTTGAGCCCGTTGCTGAATCCGGTTCTGACCCCGCCTCGGCCAGGCGTTCGGCGTCGCCGGCAGTTGTCATGCTGGCCACGCCGACGCTGATGGTCACGTGTGGCGCGACCGGCGAATCGCCATGCACCATCGCCAGTTCGCGCACGCAAGCGCACATCCGTTCGGCGATCGTTCGCGCATCTTGCAAGCCGGTGTGCGGCAATATGACGGCAAATTCTTCACCACCATAGCGGGCGGCCAGATCGCCGGCGCGTTTTGCCATGTCTGCGATGGCCATGGCCACTTGGCGCAGGCAGGTATCTCCGACCGGGTGGCCGTGGGCATCGTTGTAACGCTTGAAGTAATCGATGTCGATCATCAGCAGTGACAGCGGCTCGCCGTGCCGCAGCACGCGCTGCCATTCCAGATGCAAACTGTCGTCGAACGCGCGTCGGTTGGCGATGCCGGTGAGGGCGTCCATCATCGTCAGTCGGCGCAACTGGTCGCTTTTTTGTTTCAGCGCGAGCTGGGTCTTGACTCTGGCCAGCACCACCGGCGCATTGACCGGCTTGTGGATGAAATCGACGGCGCCCAAGGCCAGCGCCTGCGTTTCGGAAGCCGTGTCGGCGCAGGAAGTGACAAAAATCACTGGCAATTCGGCGCTGGCCGGATCGGCCTTGAGGGCGGCGCAAGTGGCATGGCCACCCAGGCCTGGCATGTCGACATCGAGCAAGATCAGATCGGGCTCATGCCGGGCAACCTGGCGCAACGCTTCTTCGCCGCTGGTAGCAAAATGAATCTTCGCCACGCCTTCCAGAATCGCGTTGAGCAGACGCAAGCTGGCAGGATCATCGTCGACAATCAACAGTCGAGGTAGCGCAACGGGCTTTTCTTTGGCAGTGTTCACCGACAAATCTTTATGATGGTAAAGTTTATTTCAACAGCGAGTATAGGATGTAAACAAGAAAAATGCGCAGGTTTTTATCGGGTAGCCGGCATGCCTGATCACTCACTTGCAGTGTCTTGCAATGATGCCTTGTCATGTTGTTCAGGATGCCGATCGGGTGTCTGCAGTTCAGCGTTCTAGGCCGGCATGTCGATCACATCGAACGGCGCTGGCATCTGCACCAGAAACGCCAGCGTCGTCGCCACCCGTTCGGCCATGGTTTCACCGTCGCTGTCGAGGATGGCCGCGTGCAAGCCGGGCAGCGCTTCTTCGATGTCGGCGCTGGCATGGGCGGCGATCAAGAGCGCGACCAGGTCGCCGGGATTGCCATTGCGGCGCATCCGTTCATCGAGCACACCGAGCAGCGCGCGCTGCATGCGCGGCGTCGGATTGACGATATGGGCGAATACCGCCGGCGTATTGATGATCGCTGCGCACAACAGGCGTTCGATCTGATCGGGCGCGGTGTCGGAGGCGATGTCGAAATAGGCGACATCCCAGTGCGTGCGCGCATGGCGGTGGCCTGGCGGAAAAGCGCTGGCGCTGTCGAAGCCGCAGATGCGGCTCAGGTGTCTGAGCCAAGCGAGGAAGGTGAGATGCATGACGCGATTCTAACGGAGCAGTTGGCGTCGCAGGGCGGTTTCCGGTGGTTTTTGCGCGGCACCACCCCCGGTTTATCCTTGTTCGCCGAGTCGGCCGGCGCGGAAATCGTCGATCGCCGTGCGTAGCTCGTCTTGCGTATTCATCACGAACGGGCCGTGCTGCGCGATCGGCTCGCCCAGCGGATGGCCGGCGATCAGGATCACGCGGCTGGCTTCCTGTGCCTCGATGCGCACTCCATCTGCACCCTGGTCATTGGCCAGGATCGCCATCCGCGCACAAGGCACCGCCTTGCCCTCGACGCTGACTGCGCCGCGATACGTGTAAATGAAGGCGTTGTGGCCGGGCGGTAATTGCTGGCTGAAGCTGGCGCCAGCGGCCAGCGTGATGTCGAGAAAGATCGGTTCGGTGACTGCGCGCTGCACGCTGCCAATCACGCCGTGGCTCTGCCCGGCGATCACCTTCACCGTCGCGCCGTCCACGGTCGCAAATTGCGGCACTTGTTCATGGCTGAAGTCGCGATACCAAGGTTGGCACAGCTTGTCCTTGGCCGGCAGGTTCAGCCACAGCTGGAAGCCTTCCATCACGCCTTCTTCTTGCTCCGGCATTTCCGAATGGATCACGCCGCGCCCGGCCGTCATCCATTGCAAGCCGCCGCTGGCGAGCAAGCCTTCATGGCCGGCGCTATCCTTGTGCCGCATGCGCCCGGTCACCATGTAGGAAACGGTTTCGAAACCGCGGTGCGGATGGTCGGGAAAGCCGGCGATATAGTCGTTGGCCTGATCGCTGCCGAATGCATCGAGCATCAGGAACGGGTCGAGTCGGCGCTGCAGCGTTTGCGTCAACAGGCGGTTGATCTTCACGCCGGCGCCATCCATCACTGCCTGACCGGCCAATACCCGCTCCACTGTGCGTGCGTGCTGGACCTGATCCGATGTTGGGGTGACTGCCGGGTTGATCGTCGTCATGTGTTTCTCCTGTTGATGTGCAATTTGTAGTGCGTGTGCCGCCTCGGGCCTGGCCCGAGGCATGCAAGTTGCGTCGATAAAGTCAGGCCAGAACGGCGTTGATCTGGGCTTCGGCATCGGCCTGGGCGCGCAGCACCGCTTCCGGTCCGTAGCCCATCCCTTCGGCGTAGATGAATTGCACGTCCGTCATGCCGAGAAAGCCGAGCAGTGTCTTCAGATGCGGCACCTGGCCATCGCTTGCGCCATCGCGGTGCATGCCGCCGCGCGCCAGTGCGACATAGACCTTCTTGTTTTTCAGCAATCCTTCGGGGCCGGCTTCGGTATAGCGAAACGTGACCTGGGCGCGCGCGATCGCATCGAACCAGCTCTTCAGTTGCACCGTCATGCCGAAATTGTACATCGGCGAACCCAGCACCAGCACGTCGGCGGCCTGTATCTCGGCGATCAAGACATCGTCTTGCGCCACGCGTGCATGCTGCTGTTCGGTGCGCTGGTCGGCCGGCGTAAACAGCGCTTGCAGCGCCTTTTCATCGATGATCGGATGCGGCGTGATGGCCAGATCGCGCTTGACCAGAGTGACGTCGTTGGCGCCAGTGAGACGGGCCACGATGGCATCGGCCAAACGGGTCGATTCGGAACCGGTGCTGCGTGCGCTGGAATTGATTTGCAAGATGTTCATGTGGGAAAGCTCCGTCGGTGGGATGGCAATGAACGGACTTTAACAGTTCCAAAAACAATGCAGAAGACGTTAAAATGGATAACATTAAACCATCAGTGGAACAATCTGCATGAACGATCTCGATCCCAACGACCTGCTGCTGTTTGCCCGCATCGTCGAATACGGCAGTTTCAGCCGCGCAGCCGAACGGGTCGGCTTGCCAAAATCGACCTTGTCGCGCCGCATTGCGCTGCTGGAAGCGCGCCTGGGCGAGCGCTTGTTGCAACGGACCACGCGCAAGCTGGCGCTGACCGAATTCGGCGCCAGCTTGCAAGGCCATGCGCAAAAAGTGGTCGAAGAAGTGGAGGCGGCCGGCGCTCTGGTATTGCATCGCCAATTGGCGCCGAGCGGCTTGCTGCGCATTTCCCTGCCCGGTGATTTTGCCAATTTTGCGATGGGCAAGGTGTTTTCGACCTTCCTGCAGCGCTATCCCGGTGTCACGCTCGAGCTCGATTTGTCGCCGCGCCGGGTCGATCTGGTGGCGGAGAATTTCGATCTGGCGATCCGGATGGGTGACATGCCTGACGATGCCATGCTTGTTGCGCGGCGCGTCTCGATCACCAGGCTGGCGCTGTATGCCTCGCCCGGCTACACCACGCTACGCGGCTTGCCTGAGCATCCCGACGATCTGGTGCGGCACGACTTGCTGTGCCTGCCGCGCAAGGGTAGCCCGGCACCGTGGGTGCTTACGCGCGGCAAGACGATCTGGGAACGCGCATTGCCGGCGCGCCTGCTGGCCAATTCACCGGAATTGCTGATGCGCATGGCCGCCACCGGCGCCGGCATTGCGATCAGTTCCGACCAGTTTGCGCTGCCTTACCTTGCGCGCGGCGAATTGGTGCGGATCTTGCCGGAATGGGATTTGCCACCGAGTACCGGCTGGGCCGTGTTTCCCGGCCGGCGCCTGATGCCGGCCAAGACGCGCGCCTTCCTCGACTTGATGGAAGAGATGGCAGGCAGCGACGCGCTGCGTTGATGGTGTTTACTTGCAGTTGGCCATCATCTGGCCCAGGCGCACTGCGCCCGCCGGCCGCCATTCGGTATTGAATTCCAGCACATCCTTGGGAAACAGCATGACCACGGTCGAGCCGAGCAAGAAGCGGCCCAGTTCATCGCCTTTGGCCAGCACAACTTGTTTTTCCTTGTAATGCCATTCGCGGATTTCTTTGGTTCTTGGCGGATTGACAACGCCGTGCCAGACGGTCGCCATGCTGCCCACGATGGTGGCGCCCACCAGCGTCATCACGAACGGGCCTTTGCTTGTTTCAAATACACAGACCACGCGCTCGTTGCGCGCAAACAGGCCCGGGATGCCGCGCGCGGTGGTCGGATTGACTGAAAACAGTTCACCTGGAATATAGATCATCCGCGTCAAACGACCATCGACCGGCATGTGGATGCGGTGATAATCCTTGGGGCTCAGATACAGATTGGCGAAGCTGCCGTGGCGAAACTGGTTGGCCAGTTGGGCATCGCCGCCGACCAGCGCCGCGATCGAAAAATCGTGGCCCTTGGCCTGGTAAATCTGATCGTCGACGATGGCACCGAACTGGCTGATGCAGCCGTCGACCGGGCAGATGTAATCAGCCCGGGCCAGCGGGCGCGCACCAGGTTTCAACGGGCGGGTGAAAAACTCATTGAAACTGGCGTAACTGGCGATGTCGGGATTGTGCGCTTCGTCCATGTTCACGCCGTAGCGGTTGACGAACCAGCGTATCAGCCGCGTTGTCAGCGCGCCACCCTTGGCGCCGGCGATGCGCCCGGCAAGTTTGGTCATCGCCTGCTTCGGGAGCAGGTACTGCGGCAAGACGGCAAGACGATCGGACACAGTGAACCTTTGACAAGAACAGGATTGAAACAAAAGCCAATCCAGACACCCCGGATTATAACGGTGGCCGGGTCGCTCGCCTGATTTAACAGTGCTTGACGCGAAAATCCTCCCCGTTCAGGGGGAGGATGGATAGCGCGGACGGCAAAGCCGTCCTTGCACCCATCTTTGATCCCGTGCCGGGATGGGGCGACGGCTTTGCATCGCCCTCTGGCATAATGCAGGCAAATGCGGCCATGCCGCAGCAAGTGCGCCGTGTTCCACCGTTGTCGGTGCCTGCCTTCACTGCGCCACCTTCATCTGTGCGCTCGCCACCTTCACCTTCATTCAAGCCACCACCTATGACGTTTCTCTCTCTCGGCCTGATCGATCCTTTGTTGCGCACGCTGGAGGCGCTGGGCCATGATCAGCCCACGCCGGTACAGGCGAAGGCGATACCGGCGGTGCTGGCCGGGCGCGACCTGATGGCCGCAGCCCAGACCGGCACC
>CANFGA010000107.1 GCA_947446335.1 Oxalobacteraceae bacterium
GGAGAAGGGGAAATGCCAGGAATCAGGGGCCAGCTTCGATTGAACGAGATCCATGTTCAATCGAAGCTGGCCCTTGGTGTATCAACTTCACTCGCCCCACGACTCCCCGTTCGGTCCGACGCGCGGCGCTGCGACGCCGAAATGCAGGTAAGCGGCCGGCGTGGCGACGCGTCCGCGCGGGGTGCGCTGCAAGTAACCTTGCTGGATCAGATACGGCTCCAGCACGTCTTCGATGGTGTCGGCTTCTTCGCCGATCGCCGCCGCCAGGTTGCCCACGCCGACCGGGCCGCCGCCGAACTTGAACAGCACCGCTTCCAGCAATTTCCTGTCCATCACGTCAAAACCGACCGAATCGACATCCAGCATCACCAAAGCAGCGTCCGCCATCGCCTTAGTGATGTCGCCATTGCCCTTCACCTCGGCATAGTCGCGCACGCGGCGCAGCAGGCGGTTGGCGATGCGCGGAGTGCCGCGCGCGCGCTGAGCGATTTCGCGCGCGCCATCGGGCTCGATCGGGGCCTTCAGCAGCGCGGCGCTGCGCGTGACGATACGCGTCAATTCCTCGGTATTGTAGAATTCGAGCCGAGCGACGATACCGAAGCGGTCGCGCAACGGATTGGTCAGCATGCCGGCGCGGGTGGTGGCGCCGACCAGCGTGAATGGCTGCAAGTCGAGCTTGACCGAGCGCGCCGCCGGCCCTTCGCCGATCATGATGTCGATCTGGTAGTCTTCCAGCGCCGGGTACAAAATTTCCTCGACCACTGGCGAGAGCCGGTGAATTTCATCGATGAAGAGAACGTCGTTCGCTTCCAGATTGGTCAGGATCGCGGCCAGGTCGCCGGGGCGCTCCAGCACCGGGCCCGAGGTCTGGCGCAGATTGACACCCATCTCACGCGCGATGATGTGCGCCAGCGTGGTCTTGCCCAGGCCCGGCGGACCGAACAACAAGGTATGGTCGAGCGCTTCGTTGCGCTGGCGCGCGGCGGTGATGAAGATTTCGAGCTGGGCCCGGATCTTCTCTTGCCCGACATATTCATCGAGTTGCTTGGGCCGCAGCGCGCGCTCGATCGCCTCTTCGTTGTGCGAGGCCGGGGTCGCGGCAATGATGCGCTGTTCGGTGAACTGATCGGTCTGGATGCTCATGGTTTATCCGGGCTTGTGTAGATGAATTATCCTTTGGACAGCGCCTTCAGCGCCAGCTTGATGCCGTCCGACACGCCGCTGGTGACCGGCACGCTTTTGAGCGCCAGCAGCGCTTCCTTGTCCGAATATCCGAGCGCCAGCAAGGCATTCAGGATATCCGATTGCGCGTCCGGCAGCGCATGCGCACCACCGGCGCCGATATCTGCACCGAGTTTACCCTTCAATTCCAGCAACAGGCGCTCGGCCGTTTTCTTGCCGATACCGGGCACCTTGACCAGGCGACCGGATTCCTGCAGCGTGATCGCCTGCGCCAGATCGGCGATCGTCATCCCCGACAGGATCGCCAGCGCCATCCGTGCACCGACGCCGGTGATCTTGATCAATTGGCGAAACACGGCGCGCTCTTCGGCATGGCCGAAGCCGAACAACAGATGCGCATCTTCGCGGATCGCCTGATGCGTAAACAGAACAACTTTTTCACCGACCTGGGGCAGATTGTAAAAGGTGCTCATCGGTACATCGACTTCATAGCCGACGCCCTGGCAATCGACCAGCAATTGCGGTGGATTTTTTTCCAGCAAAATGCCGGAGAGACGACCTATCATCTTGTGCAACCTTATTAAATCAATGTGAAAGGATTGTTCAGTCTAACCGACCAGGCGCCCACGCTTCATGCGCAGCCCCCTCAAGCCAGGCGCCAGCGCACCGAGCAGCGCCAGCGCATCATGGCTGTTGGCGTGACAGATAGCCACGCCCAAGGCATCGGCCGCGTCGCTGCCAGGCAAACCGGGCAACAGCAGCAAGCGCGACACCATGTCCTGGACCTGTTCCTTGGCTGCCTTGCCGTGACCGACGACCGCCTGCTTCACTTGCAGCGCCGTGTATTCGGCCACCGCCAAGTCAGCCCCGACCAGCGCGCAGATCGCCGCGCCGCGGGCCTGGCCCAGCAACAGCGTCGATTGCGGATTGACGTTGACGAACACCTTTTCGATCGCCGCGCAATCGGGCCGGTAAGTGCCGACGATCTCGGTGATCCCTTGCAAAATCACCTTCAGGCGCGCCGGCAGATCGGACTCAGTCACGGTCTTGATCGTGCCGGACGCGATGTAGCGCAGCTTGTTGCCTTGCTTGTCGATGACGCCAAAGCCGGTCGTGCGCAAACCTGGATCGATGCCGAGGATGATCATGGCGCTGATGCCATCAAAAGCATCAGCGCGATCACCCGCAGCAACGCAACAAGTTGATCAATGACGGAAATGGCGGGTACCGGTGTAGAGCATGACGACGCCGCGCTCGTTGGCCGCAGCTATCACTTCCTGGTCGCGCATCGAACCGCCCGGCTGGATCACGCAATTGGCGCCGGCATCGATGACAACGTCGAGGCCATCGCGAAACGGGAAGAATGCATCGGACGCAACGACGGAGCCGACCAGCGACAGGCCGGCGTTCTGGGCCTTGATCGAGGCGATGCGGGCCGAGTCGACGCGGCTCATCTGGCCGGCGCCCACGCCGAGCGTCATGTTGTTGCCGCAAAAGACGATCGCGTTCGACTTGACGAACTTGGCGACGCGCCAGGCGAACATCAGGTCATTCAATTGCTGCGGTGTCGGTTGCAGCTTGGTCACCACTTTCAGGTCGCCGATGTGGACATTCTTGGCATCAGGCGATTGCACCAGCAAGCCGCCGCCGACGCGTTTCATGTCCATCTTGTTGGCGCCATTGCCGAGCGCGATTTCGAGCATGCGCACATTCTGTTTCGAGGCCAGCACCTGGCGCGCCTCACTTGAAAACGATGGCGCGATCAGCACTTCGACGAACAGCTTGGCGATCTCAACGGCCGTTTTGCCATCGAGTTCGGTGTTGAAGGCGATGATGCCGCCAAAGGCCGAAGTCGGATCGGTTTGCAGCGCGCGGCTGTACGCGTCGAACGCATCGACACCCAGCGCCACGCCACAAGGATTGGCATGCTTGACGATGACACAGGCGGCGCCTTGGCCAAGTTCGCCCAGACTCTTCACGCATTCCCATGCGGCATCGGCATCGCCGACATTGTTGTACGACAGTTCCTTGCCCTGCAACTGGCGGTAGTTGCCCAGCGCGCCATCGGTGGCGTGCAGATCGCGGTAAAACGCCGCGCTCTGGTGCGGGTTTTCGCCGTAGCGCATGTCTTGCACTTTTTCAAAAGCGAGGTTCAGCGTTTGCGGATAGGCGTTGCGCGTAGCGTGCGCCTTGTCCGCGCCCAGGCTGGTCAGGTAATTGGTGATCGCACCGTCGTACTGCGCGGTGTGCGCGAACACTTTCTTGGCCAGCATGAACTTGGTGTCATAGCTGACGCTGCCGGCGCTGCCATTGGCCGCCTTCATTTCAGCGAGCACCACGCCATAGTCGAGCGGATCGCAAATCACCACGACATCCTTGTGGTTCTTGGCCGCCGAACGCAGCATGGTCGGGCCGCCGATGTCGATGTTTTCGATCGCCTCTTCGAGCGTACAGCTGTCTTTCGCCACCGTCGCCTCGAACGGGTACAGGTTCACCACCACCATGTCGATGGTCGGCATGTCGTGTTCAACGAGTTTCGCCATATGCTCGGGAAAATCGCGCCGCGCCAGTATGCCGCCGTGTACTTTCGGATGCAGCGTCTTGACGCGGCCGTCGAGCATTTCTGGAAAACCGGTGTAATCGGCCACTTCGGTGACCGGCACGCCGTTATCGGCCAGCAATTTTGCGGTACCGCCGGTCGACAACAGATTGACGCCGAGCGCGGACAGCGCGCGGGCAAAGTCGAGGACGCCGGTTTTATCGGATACGGAGAGAAGAGCTTGTTTGATCATGGCGATGGCTAGGTGGTTAGTATTCTGAACGGAAGGTGGAACCAAGTATTGCTTCTACAAGACGGCTCTGCAAGACGAACAACCTCACAGTAAGCCATGCTCCTGCAATTTCTTGCGCAAGGTATTGCGATTGATGCCGAGCATCTGCGCTGCATGCGACTGGTTGCCGTCGGCGCGCAACATCACTACTTCCAGTATCGGTTTTTCGACGGTCAACAAGACCATGTCATAGATGTTCGATGGCTGCTGTTCGCCCAAGTCATCGAAGTAATCTTCGAGGCTTTTCTGTACGACTTCCTGTATGCTTTCTTTACTCATTTTACGACTCATTCCACTGATTGGGTGCGATGGCATTGTTGCCATTTCACAATAACATGGGCTTGGCGCTGACCCTTGGGACTATTTTCAAGTCTGGCTGCGCCCGCTCATGCAGCCATCGCCTGGTCGGCGAGGCGGTATTGTAACCGCTCGCCAAAACTCCATTGGGACTCAAAAAATTGATCGACGGCAACAAGTTGCGCATCGGTCGATTCGAGCAAATTCATTTTCTGGCGAAATGATTCGCCGCCGGCCAAGTCGCGCACATACCATCCGATATGCTTGCGCGCCGTGCGCACGCCGAGAAATTCGCCATAGAATGCGTAATGGGCGCGCAAATGCTCACCCATCAGCAGCCGTACTTCATCGACCAGCGGCGCAGGCAACAGGGTGCCGGTGCGCAGGAAATGATCGATTTCGCGGCAAATCCATGGCCGGCCCTGTGCCGCGCGGCCGATCATCACCGCATCGGCGCCGGTCATGTCCAGCACCTGGCGCGCTTTTTGTGGCGTCGTGATATCGCCATTGGCCACCACCGGTATGCCGACCTCGGCCTTGACGGCGGCGATGGTGTCGTACTCGGCGTCACCGCTGTAGCCGTCGCTGCGAGTGCGCCCGTGCAACGTCAGCATCGCGATGCCGGCTTGCTCGGCGATGCGGGCGATGCGCAGCGCATTCTTGTTTTCGCGATTCCAGCCGGTGCGAAATTTCAGCGTCACCGGCACGTCGACCGCATTCACCACCGCATGCAGGATTTTCTCGACCAGGCTTTCGTTTTGCAGCAGCGCCGAACCGCACCAACTGTTGCACACTTTCTTGACCGGACAACCCATGTTGATGTCGATGATCTGGGCGCCGCGCCCGACATTGTAGCGCGCACAATCAGCCAGATCCTGCGGATCGGCGCCCGCGATCTGCACCGCCTTGGGCTCCATTTCGCCTTCATGGTCGAGCCGGCGCGTGCTTTTTTCAGTGGCCCACAGGCGCGGATTCGACGCCGCCATTTCCGACACCGCATAGCCGGCGCCAAGCTGCTTGCACAACTGACGAAAAGGCCGATCGGTCACACCAGCCATCGGGGCGACGAAAACATTGTTACGCAAAAGGTAGGGGCCGATCTGCACGCGCTGAACCTCGATGGGATGAAGGGAACCTTCTATTCTAACCGAGGTTTTGCACAAATAATAAGCACTATTTATTGTTTGCAGTGCATTTGCTGCGCTCGTGGCTCGCGCCGATGTCAAAGTTTCATGTCAACGCTATGCCAGTTCGTCGATCGCCGCAGCCGCCAGATGGTTGATGTCGCCCCAGTCGAGCAGGGTCAATGTTTGGGCGGAAAAAGAAAACCGGTTGATGCTGGCATTCTTGATCTCGAAGTCGCGCGCGCTCGTCAATGCCATGCCGCGCGCCACCCGATGCGCGCATTCCAGCACACCGCCGTGGGCCACGATCGCGATCGTGCGGCCCGGATATTGTCCGGCCCAGTGCACTATCGCTTGCGTCGAACGGGTGAAAAACTGGCGAAAGCTCTCTCCCACGCGCTCGCCCGGCGGCATCAAGGCATCGATGTCGCGCGCCTGCCATGCTGCGTAGTGTTGCGGGTAGACTTTCGCGATCTGTGCATGCTGCAAGCCTTCGAAGCCGCCATAACAGCGTTCGCGCAACTGACTGTCGATGCGCAGTTCGATGCCATGATGGCCAGCCACCGCCTGCGCCGTCTGGCGCGCGCGCGACAAGTCGCTCGCAATCACTGCCGCCAGCGGCGCCTGGACCAGCGCGCGCCCGAGCGCATCGGCCTGGAGCAAACCGACATCATTCAAAGCGATGTCGGTGTGACCTTGCAGGCGGCGCGCGGCATTCCAATCTGTCTCGCCATGGCGGATCAGTAAAATCGTGGTAGTCATCGGGTCTGTTTCTTCAGTATTTCAGTGTGGAAGCGAGTTCAGGATTGAGCGAATAAGCACCCACGAGTTGCGCCTCGTCCAGGATGTGGCCCTGCAGCGCCGCGCGCGCTTGCGCCGCAGTGAAGCGCGACCCCAGATCCAGAACCGGTACGTCGAGCGCGTACAGGCGGAAAATATAATGATGGATACGCAAGTCGTTCCACGCCGGACAAGGACCGTCATAACCGTAATAGTCGCCCGCCATCTCGGGATCATCGGCAAACTCGCCGGTGTAGTCATTGAGACCCTGGCGCAACTCGTGCTCGCCGCCATTCGTGATCACGTGGCGCACGATGGCAGCGCACTTGCCGTGCGGTATTACGCCGTCGGAAAATTGCCCTTCCTTCAAACATTGTACGATCGTCGGCACGTCGACCAGGGTCCAGTGAAAGAATTCGCGGCGCGGCGCCCCCTCGGGCACGACTTCGCCGTCCCGATTGACCCCGGTGGCATCTTGCGGCGCGTCGCCATCGCAACAAAACAAGGCCAGCGAGCGGGTGCCGTTGGGCACCTCGCTCCAGGCCAGATGAGGATTGCGATTGGCCGAGCGGCGCACATGCGCGAACGGATCGATCGCAGCAAAGGCATTCTCGGCAGGAATCAAGCCGCCATCGCGAAACGTATTGCTCCAAAGTTTCATTTTCACCCCGCCAGTTATCGATGATTCTGTCGCGTGCGCTGCAATCTCGGTTGAGGCAGCGCAAGCATGGTCTAAGCAGCCACTTGCAACCAGAAGGTCACCGGACCGTCGTTCACCAGAGATACTTTCATGTCGGCGCCAAAACGGCCGGTTTCGACTTGCCCATGGCGGACTCCGGCCTGGCGCACGAAATGATCGAACAAATCGCGCGCATCTTGTGGGCTGGCAGCCAGCGACAGCGACGGCCGCGAGCCGGACTTGGTATCGGCCGCGAGCGTGAATTGCGGCACCAGCAACAAACCACCCGCCACGTCGGTGACGCTCAGGTTCATCTTGCCGGCCGCATCGGAAAAGACGCGGTAGCGCAACAACTTGGTGAGCAGCGCATCGGCCTCTTTTTCCGTGTCGCCACGCTCGGCGCACAGCAGCACCATCAAGCCGGCATCGATCGCGCCGATGGTGATGCCATCGACGACGACGCTGGCCGAACTGACCCGCTGCAACAAGCCAATCATGCGGACAAGGTGACGCGCGCGAACTTGCGCTTGCCCACTTGCAGCACGAAGTTGCCGGCAGCCACTTGCAAGGCGCGGTCTTGGACGACGACGCCATCGATGCGCACACCGCCCTGCTCGACCATGCGCAGCGCTTCCGAACTCGACGGACACAATCCCGCCTGCTTGAGCAACTGACCGATCCCCAGCGGCGCGCCCGCCAAGGCCACTTCCGGCACATCGTCCGGAATGCCGCCCTTGGAGCGGTTGATGAAGTCAGCCAGCGCCTCTTCTGCTGCGGTGCTGGAATGAAAGCGCGTGACGATTTCCTGCGCCAGTGCCACCTTGGCATCGCGCGGATTCTTGCCGCCATCGACCTCTTGGCGCAGTTGCGCCAGTTCGGCGATCGAGCGCAGCGACAGCAATTCGTAGTAACGCCACATCATCACATCGGAAATGCTCATCAACTTGCCGAACATCGTGTTGGCCGGTTCAGTGATGCCGATGTAATTGTTTTTCGACTTCGACATTTTCTCGACGCCGTCCAGGCCTTCGAGCAGCGGCATCGTCAAGATGCACTGCGGCTCTTGCCCATAATCCTTTTGCAGTTCGCGCCCGACCAGCAGATTGAACTTCTGGTCGGTGCCGCCCAGTTCCAGATCGGCTTTCAACGCTACCGAATCGTAACCCTGCATCAATGGATAAAGGAATTCATGCACCGAAATGGGGATTCCTTCCTTGAAACGCTTCGTGAAATCGTCGCGTTCCATCATCCGCGCCACCGTGTAGCGCGACGCCAGTTCGATCATGCCGCGCGCACCGAGCGGGTCGCACCACTCCGAGTTGTAGCGAATTTCGGTCCTGGCCGGGTCCAGCACCAGCGATGCCTGGGCAAAATAGGTCTTCGCATTGATGTCGATCTGCTCGCGCGTCAAAGGCGGACGCGTGATGTTGCGCCCCGACGGGTCGCCGATCATCGACGTGAAGTCGCCGATCAAGAAAGTAACGTGGTGGCCCAGATCTTGCAACTGACGCATCTTGTTGAGCACGACCGTGTGACCGAGGTGCAAATCCGGTGCGGTCGGGTCCAGGCCCAGTTTGATGCGCAGCGCAACGCCGGTTTGCTCGGAGCGCGCCA
>CANFGA010000108.1 GCA_947446335.1 Oxalobacteraceae bacterium
ATTTCCGACGGGATGCAAAACGAACCGGACTTTCCAGCCACCGTGTCGGGCACGCCAGCCGCCCCGGTTACCAGTTTGCGCGCCCTGCAAGCGATCGACATCAATGACTTGCGCGAACTGGTCTTTCCAAGGCCGGGCGATCTCAACGATTTCTATTCGCTGCGCACCGCACAGGGCGACGGTTACGTCGATCAAGCCAGCGGCGCCTTGTTATCTTACCGGGCCCACGATGGCGTGCGCAGCACTTATGAACTGATCTACCAGTTGCACACCGGCGAAGGCTTGTGGTGGCTGGGCCTGTTGCTGGGAGTGTGCGCGCTGGGCGTGCCTTTGATGAGCGCAACCGGAATCTTGATCTGGTGGCAACGGCGCAGGGACCGGCCCCGCATCACCGGCAATGGCGCGGCGCAGGCGGCCGATACCGTGATCCTGGTCGGCAGCGAAAACAACAGCACCTGGGGCTTTGCGAGCGCGTTGCATGACGCCTTGAAACAAGCCGGCCATCTCGTGCACACGGCGCCGATGAACCAGTTGGCGCAGCAATACCGTGCCGCCGAGCGTATCGTGATCCTGAGCTCGACCTATGGCGATGGCGCTGCGCCGGCTTCGGCCAATCAATTTTTGGCGCGTCTGGCCAAGATCGATGTCAAAGCGGGCCTCAAGGCGAAGCCGGTCTTTGCGGTGCTGGGCTTTGGCGATCGCCAGTTTCCACAGTTTTGCCAGTTCGCCAAGGAGGTCGATGCCGCGCTGCTGGCGCTGGGCTGGTCGCCGTTGCTGCCGCTGGACACCATCGATCGCCAGTCGGAGCAGGAATTTGCGCGTTGGGGTCGTGCACTGGGTCAGGCGCTCGGCCAGAATCTTGACTTGACCCATGTGCCCCGGCGTCCCGCCACGCATGCGTTGCAATTGGTGGAGCGCATCGATTACGGGATGCAAGTGCAGGCGCCGACCAGCGTGCTGCGCTTTGCAGCGGTGGCCGCGCAAGTGAGCCGCTTCCAGCGCCTGTTTGGCGGCAACGGCTTGCCGCATTTCGAAGCTGGCGATCTGGTGGGCATCTTGCCGCCTGGCAGCGCGGCGCTGCGTTTTTATTCGCTGGCCAGCGGCTCGCGCAATGGCGTGCTGGAAATTTGCGTGCGCAAGCATCCAGATGGCGTGTGTTCGGGGTTCTTGCATGGCTTGCAGCCCGGCGATCGGATCGAAGGCTTCATCTTGCCCAACCCGCATTTTCGCCCCGCCTCGGGTCGGGCGCCGGTCATCTTGATCGGTGCCGGCACCGGGATCGGGCCACTGGCCGGTTTCATCCGCAACAACACCGGTCAGCATCCGATGTATCTGTACTGGGGCGGGCGCGATCCGGCATCGGACTTTTTGTATGAGCCGCAGTTGCGCGATTATCTGGCTGACCATCGGCTGACGCAATTGCATGCGGCTTTTTCCCGGGTCAAGGATGGCGCGTACGTGCAAGACCGGATCAGCGACGATGCGGTGCAACTGCGCCAATTGATCGAGCAGGGCGGCCAGGTGCTGATCTGCGGCAGCCGCGCGATGGCGCAAAGCGTGATGCAAGTGATAGACCAGGTGCTGGCACCGTTGAACATCACGGTTCGCACGTTGAAGGCGGAGGGACGTTATCGTGAAGATGTCTATTGAAAATGGCAGCGTGTTGCAGCGCTACAGCGTCAGCGGCGCAACCATGGGCACGCGTTACAGCGCAGTATTTTTTGCCGCGCCCGGGCAGGATGCGTCGGCCATCGCCGCCATCAATGCCAGTTTGTTCGCAGCCGTAGACCAGGTCGATCGGCAGATGTCGACCTGGAAGCCCGATTCCGATTTGAGCCGGCTTAATCGCGCCCCTGTGCGGCAATGGTTGACCGTGCCCAGGGCGCTCGCCGGCGTGCTGCAGGCCGCGCTCGATATCGGGCGCCAGTCAGGCGGCGCTTTCGACATCGGCGTCGGCAAACTGGTCGATGCCTGGGGCTTCGGCCCGCAGCCAGTCCAGCTTCAGGGGCAGCCACCGGCGCTGCTTGCCAGCGCGGCGCTGGAGATCGACCATGACAACTTGCGGGTGCGCAAGCTGAACGCTGCCACACTCGATCTGTCGGGCATCGCCAAGGGCCACGGCGTCGATGAACTGGCGCGCTGCCTCGACAGGCTGGGGATCGCCGATTACCTGGTTGGCATCGATGGCGAGATGCGCGCGCGCGGTGCCAAGCCTGGCAACGAGCCCTGGGCGGTGGCGCTTGAAAAGCCGGTGCCGGGGGTGCGCGAAGTGATGGGCGTGATGGAACTCGTCGATGGCGCGATCGCGACTTCGGGCGACTATCGCCACTTTGTCGATGTGGCCGGCCAGCGTTATGGGCACACGATGCATCCCCGCCTGGGCTTGCCGGTGCGCAATCGGCTGGCGGCGGTGACGGTGCTGGCGCCCAGTTGCATGCTGGCCGATGCCTGGGCTACCGCCTTGCTGGTGCTGGGCGAAGAAGATGGGGTTGCACTCGCATGCGAGCGTGGGATGGATGCCTTGTTCGTGCTGCGCGATGGCGCTGGTTTCGAGCAGATATCGATCGTCGCAGGGCAGGTCGAAGGGCAGGCAGCAAGATAGGAAGCAGGATCGGCAGCGGAACCAGGCGCAGAGCAAGTCCGAACACCGCCTCGGGCGTGAAAAATGAGCGAGCGCGATTGAGCCAGCACAAATCGCTTGCCTGCATCTTGCCTATGCTGATTGCCTGGCATCGAATCTGGCCGCTTGTCGCTACCGGCAAGATTCCTGCTGGCTCGCCTTGTGCAAGCTGCGAGCCGACCATCGAACCAGGCAGTGGCGACATCTTGCGGAGCCCATCATGACAGACAAACGCAGCAAATCCGATTCTCGTCAAAAAACCATGCCGAGCCCGTCCGCGCAGTCCGGCATGCCGATGCCGACCATGGCCGGGTCGGCGAACCAGAATGCGATGTCGGGCCCGGGCGGCGCTGCTGCGCTTGGTATGCCCCAAGCGCAAGGCACTGCGAGCGGCGGCATGCCAGGCTCCGGCGCAAGCGAGCATCAGAGCGGCCCCGACATGCCGCGCTTCGGTCCGCCTGGCGGACCATCCGGGCCACGATACGAGCCGGGCGTGATCGAGGTGCAATTTCGCGAAGGCTTGATGCCCAGCGTCATGCAAGGCTCTGACACGTCACCCAATCTGCGCAGCTTCGGCCAGACTCAGCAAGCGGAAGTGACGCTATCTGAAGTGAACCGGATTTTGCAGCGTTATCTGCTCGTCAGTGCGGAGCCGACCTTTCAAACCAGCATCGAGCAAGCGACGATTGCCAGGACCACGGCGCAGCAGCAAGGGATCGATGCGCCTCACTTGAGCGATTTCGTCACGCTGCATTTTCCCAACAATGCCGACGTCGGCGAGATCGCTGCACAGCTCAACAAATTGCCGCAGGTGGAGCGCGCCGTCCCGGTGCCGAGCGCGCTGCCGCCGACGATGACGATGGACCAGCCGGAAGCGGCGATGTTGCCGCGCAGCTTCATGCCTGAACTGGAACAGTTGGGCCAGCTGGAGCAGTTGAGCGAGTTGCCACCGGCCGGCAATCCACTGACGGAGCCGTTCGTCGGCCATTCCGATCAGGTGGTTCTCGATGCCAGCGGCCGCGAAAATCAGTGGTATGTTTTCCGCTGCCGCGCCAATCTGGCCTGGAGCCGGGCAACGGGCAAGAACGTGGTGATCGCCGATGTCGACTGGGGTTGCCGCACTTCGCATCAGGACCTGGCGCCGAACATCAAGAAAACTTATAACGCCGTCGATGGCAGCGGCGACATCACGCACGGCGGCGCGGTCTTCCACGGCACCGGGGTGCTCGGGCTGACCGGCGCGACAGTGAACGGCAAGGGTATCGCCGGCTTTGCCCACGAGGCCGACCTGTGGCCGGTCCAGGCCGATTCCGGCACCGGTCCTGCGCTGGGCGGCAATGCCTGGGCCCGCGGCATCGACTGGGTGCGCACCACGAACAGCGGCGGCAAGCGCAAGGTCGTGATCCTCGAAGTGCAGACCGGGGCCTTCGGCAATTACGAACAAGTGCCGTCGGTGAATGCGGCGATCAAGACCGCGATTGCGGCCGGGGTCGTGGTCTGCGTTGCCGCCGGCAATGGCAACCGCGATGCCGGTCTCGATGATGCGGGCCATGCATTTCCCGAAACAGGGTCGATCCTGGTCGGCGCCACGCAATATGATCCGGTTCTGAACCGCCGCGCCGGCTTCAGCAACTGGGGGCCGCGCATCGTGGTCTCCGCGCCAGGTGACAGCGCCCATGACGTGACCTGCGACAGCGGCTCCGACAGCGCCTATCGCAACGACTTTGGCGGCACCTCCGGCGCCACGCCGAAGGTGGCGGGAGTCGCCGCATTGATGCTGTCGGTCAACCCAAGCCTCAGTCATGCCCAGATCCGCACCATGCTGGGTGCGAGCGGCTTGCCCATCGTGCCTGAAGCGGGCAAGCCGGTGGGTACGCTGCTCAATGCCGACGCCGCCGTGCGCCAGGCCAGCAGCGGCTCGGTCGGTCGGCTCGAGGTATTCGCAAGGGGTACTGACAAGGCGCTCTGGCATATCTGGCAAACGGCGCCCAACAATGGCTGGAGCGGCTGGGGCTCGATGGGCGGCTGGATCGATATCATCAAGACGGCGCGCAATCAGGATGGCCGGCTGGAGATCTTCGCACGCGGATCCGACAAGGCCGTCTGGCACATCTGGCAAACAGCGCCCAACAATGGCTGGAGCGGCTGGGCTTCGATGGGCGGCTGGGTCGATCTGATCGAGGTCACCAACAATGCCGACGGCCGCCTCGAAGTGTTTGCCCGCGGCTCCGACGGGGCTGTCTGGCACCGCTGGCAAACGGCGCCCAACAATGGCTGGAGCGGCTGGGCGTCATTGGGTGGCTGGGTTGATCGGCTGTCGGTAGCGCAAAACGCCGATGGCCGCATCGAACTGTTCGGGCGCGGCTCGGACGGTGCGCTGTGGCACCAGTGGCAAACAGCGCCCAACAATGGCTGGAGCGGCTGGGCTTCGATGGGCGGCTGGATCGACATGCTCGACGTGGGGCGCAATCAGGATGGCCGGCTCGAAGTGTTTGCGCGCGGCTCCGATGGCGCGCTGTGGCACCAGTGGCAAACGGCGCCCAACAATGGCTGGAGCGGCTGGGCATCGATGGGGGGCTGGATCGACATGCTCGAAGTGGCCAACAATGCCGACGGCCGCCTGGAGGTGTTCGTGCGCGGCTCCGACAAGGCGGTCTGGCACATCTGGCAAACAGCGCCCAACAATGGCTGGAGCGGCTGGGCTTCGATGGGAGGCTGGGTCGATCGCCTGTCGGCCAGCCAGAATGCCGATGGCCGGATCGAATTGTTTGCGCGCGGCTCGGACAAGGCGCTGTGGCATCGTTGGCAGACGGCCCCCAACAATGGCTGGAGCGGCTGGGGTTCGATGGGCGGGGTCATCGATTCGATCGCCGTCGCGCAAAACTCGGCCTGATTTCAACATGATTCTGGTCTGAACCTGGCCGGCTCTGTCCATCCTGCGGGGCCGGCCGGGGGCTAGATGGATTTAAATTGCATATTTGACAAATATTTCTTCTGCTCGTATGCTGTACCGCAACATGTCGCGCCCAGCCGATGCGTCATGGCGATTGACATCTTGGCGAACCCGCCGGGACCAAGGTGCAGATACGGGGCAGCGCTGTGGCGCTGCATCTAACAGTCCCTCTTGCGTTGACATCCACCATGCCTGGCTTGAGGGGATAAACATCAGAGGAAAAATCATGCGCATGACCACCATCCCTTTCGCGCTTGCAATGATCGGCATTCTTGCCGTGAGCGGCGTTGCCTACGGCATCGACAAGGAGCCGATTTCTCCCATTGTTGCCGTCAAGGTCAGCAATCCGGCACTCGTTGAACTCGGGAAGAAACTGTTTTTTGAACCACGCCTTTCCAAATCAGGATCCATTTCATGCAATAGTTGCCATAATCTGAGCATGGGTGGCAGCGACAACATCAAGACATCGATAGGCTACAAATGGCAACAAGGCCCGATCAATTCGCCCTCGGTGCTCAATTCGAGCATGAATCTGGCGCAGTTCTGGGATGGCCGGGCCAAGGATTTGAAAGCACAGGCTGGCGGACCGATCAACAATCCCGGTGAAATGGCGTTCACGCATGACCTGGCGATCGACATGCTGACATCGATTCCGGCTTACCGGGCCGAGTTCAAATCGGTATTTGGCAAGGAGACGATCGACATCGATCAGGTCACGACCGCGATCGCCGAATTTGAAAAAATACTGGTGACGCCCAATTCGCGCCTGGACCAGTGGCTGGTCGGCGACAAGAGCGCACTGAGCAAGAACGAGCTGGCGGGCTACCAATTGTTCAAGAAAAGTGGTTGTGTCGCATGCCACAACGGGGCAGCGGTGGGCGGCAACTCGTTCCAGAAGATGGGCATGGTTGCTCCCTACCAGACCAAGAATCAGGCTCAGGGGCGCTCAGCAGTGACGGGCAATGACGCCGACAGGCTCAGCTTCAAGGTGCCCACGCTGCGCAACGTCGAGCTGACTTATCCATACTTCCACGACGGCGAAGTGGCGACGTTGACCGAAGCGGTCGATATCATGGGACGCTTGCAACTGGGCCGTACCTTCAGTGCCGATGAAAATGCCAAGCTGGTCGCGTTTTTGAAAACGATGACCGGCGACCAGCCGCAGATCGTGCTTCCGATCTTGCCACCATCGAACGACAGCACGCCTCGGCCACAGCCTTTCGGTTAAGTGCATCTTGCCGGCAGCGGCACCGACTGCGCCGGCAAGTTCGATCGAGGCAGGGTAGGCGGGGCCATCGATGAAAAATTATTTGCAACTAACCGACATGCAAACCAGCGATGCCGGTGAAGCAGGGCAGTCGTCTTCATGCCATCTCCGTTGCGAACAAGGGCATCGAGCATCCATGCGCTCGGCGCAGGGCAAAGCGCGCTTGCACCCGATGACACCATCGACTCGGATCGGGCGCAGACCGCTCAATGGCTTGCGTCGTGTGCCATCAAGCGAACCACAATTCCCGTTTCCGATTCCTTGTTCCATCAGCGCTGGCGCTGTTGACATATTTTTGCAACTAACCGACATGTATTTAAACTGCTCAATTCAACCCCGGCTTGCAGCAAAAGGAGGGGATTTCAGCATCTTTGGGCCTGCCATGGCCATAAAATATCTCAGGTTGGTGCAGAAAGAAGCAATGCATCACCTGCCAGCGCCGGGTTTGGACCTGGCAGGCGATGCATAGGATTGCCGATGCCGATCAGGCCGACAACACAGGCTTGATTTTCGACACGGCCAGCGCCGCGCGCGCTCTGGCCGTGGCCACATCGCTGGCGCTGGCCAGCACCACACCCATGCGGCGCCGGGCAAACGATTCGGGCTTGCCGAACAGGCGAAGGTCGGTACCGGGCACGCTGAGTGCCTCGGCCACGCCTTCGAAAGCGATGCCCACTGCATCGTGCATGCCATAGATCACGGCCGACGCGGCAGGCGATCTCAGGGCAACATTGACTGGCAAGCCGAGTATGGCTTTCGCATGCAGTTCGAATTCGCTTTGCACCTGGCTGGCCATCGTGACCATGCCGGTGTCGTGTGGACGGGGGCTCACTTCGGAAAACCAGACCATGTCATCGCGGACAAACAGTTCGACGCCGAACAAACCCAGACCGCCGAGATTGTCGGTGACTTTTTTCGCGATGTCCTGGGCGCGCTCCAGGGCCAGCGGCTGCATCCGGTGCGGTTGCCACGACTCGACATAATCGCCATTGACCTGGACATGGCCGATCGGCTCGCAAAAATGGGTCTCGATTTGACCGTCAACGCCCACTGCACGCACCGTCAAGAGCGTGATTTCATAATCGAAATCGATGAAACCTTCGACGATCACGCGTCCGGAATCGACGCGCCCGCCGCTGGCAGCGTAAGCCCATGCAGCGGCGACCTGATCTTGATCATCGACCTTCGACTGGCCCTTGCCGGACGACGACATGACTGGCTTGATGATGCATGGAAAACCGATCTCTGCGCATGCGGCGTCGAGCTCAAGCAAGCTGCTCGCGAAGCGGTAGGGCGAGGTGGCAACGCCGAGTTCTTCTGCCGCCAGCGAACGTATGCCTTCGCGATTCATCGTCAGCACGGTGGCGCGCGCACTCGGGATGCAAGTGATTTTTCCCGCAGTTTCCAACGCCAGCAGCGTCGCGGTGGCAATCGCTTCGATTTCTGGCACGACCAGATCGGGTTGTTCCAGTTCGATCAGCGCAGCCAATGCTGCGCCATCGGTCATGTCGATCACGTGCGCGCGATGCGCCACTTGTTGGCCGGGTGCATTCGGATAGCGATCGACGGCGATCGTTTCGACGCCGAGCCGCTGCAATGAAATGATGACTTCCTTGCCCAGTTCGCCGCAACC
>CANFGA010000109.1 GCA_947446335.1 Oxalobacteraceae bacterium
GACAGGCAGCGCCTTGACTGGTGTTGTCAGCGGTACCACCGCAGCCGTCACGACGTTGAGCAGCGGCGTTGCGACCACCCTGAGCCAGCCCGCCACGGTGAGCAATACGTTAGGCGCAACCATTGGCGACGTGGTCGGCAATGCCGGCTCCACGGTGCAAAGCAGCGGTCAACTGGTCACCAGCGTGGGTAGCGGTCAACTCGCTGCGCTGGCACCGGTCACCGCTCCGGTCGGTAATTTGGTGAGCACGGTGGGAGGCACCGTTGGACAGCTGGATGCACCGCTCACCGGCGCGTTGACCGGGGTGTTGAGCGCCAGCCCTGTTCAGCAAGTCACGATGGCCGTCGGCAGCGCGATCGTGCCGTTGACCAGCACCGTCAATACCTTGACGCAACCTGCAGTGAACGCGACATCGTTGACTCAAACGGTCAGTGGCTTGCTGGCTCCGGCGAGCACCGCCGTTGCCACATTGGGCAATCAGTTGGCAACTGCGACTGGCAATGTGACCGGTGCTGCTCCTGTAGGTGCGGTGACTCTGGCACCGGTGACCGGCCTGGTCAATAGCGTGACGAGTCTGGCAGCAGGCACCGTTGCAGGTGCCGGTACGTTGGCCCCGGTGACCGGCCTGGTCAGCGGTGCGACGGGCTTGAGCACAGGCACCGTTGCAAGCGCCGGCACGTTGACCCCGGTGACCGGCCTGGTCAGCGGCGTGACAGGCTTGAGCACAGGCACCGTTGCAAGCGCCGGCACGTTGGCACCGGTGACCGGTTTGGTGAGCGGAGTGACGGGCTTGACCACGGGCACCGTTGCAGGCGCCGGCACGTTGGCACCGGTGACTGGCCTGGTCAGCGGTGCGACGGGCTTGAGCACAGGCACCGTTGCAAGCGCCGGCACCTTGGCCCCGGTGACCGGCCTGGTCAGCGGTGCGACGGGCTTGAGCACAGGCACCGTTGTAAGCGCCGGCACCTTGGCCCCGGTGACCGGCATGGTCAGCGGCGCGACGAGTCTGGCAACAAGCATGGTTGCAGGTGCGGTGACTCTGGCACCGGTGACCGGTTTGGTCAACAGCGTGACCAGCGCGGTCGGTAGCGCAACCACGGGTGCAGGCACGCTGGCGCCAATAACTGTCGCACCGATCAGCACAGGCGGCATCAGCACAGGTGGCATCAGCACCGGCGGTATCAGCACTAACAGCGTGCTGGCACCTGTGACCAACTTGCTCGGCGGTCTGGTGAGTGGTGCGACGCTAAGATAATCGCCCGTTTCCATTTTAAAAAACCTTGGCATTTGCCAAGGTTTTTTTGCGTTATCGGCACGCAGCAGTCCAGTTTTGGAGAGGATGTATGCAGCATCAAATGAGTAAAATGAAGGAGCGGTCACCGGCATGCGGCGCGCCAGCCGACATGCGCATCAAACGCCGGCACCAGACTGGCCGTTCAGGCATTGCAGCGCAGATTCTTGCCACATGGTTTTTCGCAGCACTGGCCTTAGCGTTGCCATTGTCCGCCAGCGCCCAGATCCGGGGCAATCCGCTCGATGCACTGCCCAAGGTCGATGACTTGCCGAGCGCGCCGGCGGAGATCAACATTGCACCACCAGCTGCAGATCCGGCCATGCTGAAATTATTGAGCAGCCATCTGGTGCCATCGCGCTTCCAGATTTCCGGCGTCACGGCCTTGCCGTTCGATCAAGTGGCGGCCCAGTTTGCCGCTCTGGCCAAGCGCGATACCACGGTTGCCGAGTTGCTCGCTGCGGCCGACAAGGTCACGCAAATGTACCGCGAGCGCGGCTATCCACTGTCGTTTGCCTTCATTCCAGCCCAAAGTTTCGACCAGAACATCGTGCAAGTGACGGTCGTCGAGGGCTATGTCAAGACCGTCAAGGTGGACGGTAATCCAGGGCATGGCACGGCGCGCCTGGCCACGATCGCAGGCCAATTGCAAAAAGACCGGCCGCTGCGCCAAGCCACATTCGAGCGCGTGGCCGGCATTCTGAGTTCGCAACCGGGGATGCAGGTGGTCGTCAATATCACCCCGCCCACCGCGACCGATGGCGGCGCCGACATGGTGCTGAGCGTGCGGCGCAAACCGGTGACGGTGGGTGTGGGCCTCGATTATCGCCAGCGCGGCATGCGCGGCTTGATCACCGCCAGCGCCAATGGCTTGACGCCGCTGGGCGAGCAGATATCAGTCAGCACGCTGCAGCCGAGCGGCGCCGTGAATGAAAAATTCTATGCGGTCAATTATCTGCAGCCGATCAGCAGCGATGGCTTGCTGGCCAAATTCAGCGCGTCCGACTATCGCTCGGAGCCGCAAAATCAGATATTGCCTAGCCTGCAATTCGAATCGCGTTACAAGACCAAGGCGACACGCGTGGGCGCCGCAATCAGTTATCCGCTGATGCTCGACAATACCCACAATCTGACGCTCACCGGGGCCGTTTACGCGGCCGAAAATGACGAGACTTACACGCGCTCAGTGCGGGTGACCCCGATGCAGGTCAGCCTGCGTTCGCAGTTGCGCGTCTTCAGCGGCGACCTGGCCTGGACCGCGGTGACGCCCGGTTTCAACTTGTTGCCGCAAGTGCGACAAGCCGGTTTCGGTCTGTACAAGGGCCTCGATGCACTGGGCGCCTCGCGCGAAAACAGCCGGGTCGATCTCGATTTCAACAAGGCGACGCTGCATTTTTCGCAATCGAACCAGTTGTCGGCCGATGTCGGCGTGGCCTTTGCCACCAGCGTCCAGTACAGCGGCAATATCTTGCCCAGTTCGGAGAAGATCGGTTTTGGCGGGCGCTTGTTCGGCCTGGGCTACCCTGCCGGCGATATCGCTGGCGACAAGGGCTGGGGCATCTCGGCCGAGATCAACCGCCAGTTTCCAGTCAGTACCGCCTATCTGAAGTCCGTGCAACCGTATGTCATCGTCGATCGGGCCAGGGCTTACTCGAACGATGTAGTGCTGGTCCACGATACGCTCGGTTCGGTCGCCTTGGGTACGCGTTTTTCAGATGGAAAGTATTACACGCTCGACCTGTCGCTGGCGAAGCCGCTCGCCGATCTGCCAGCCAATGCCAGTTCACGATCGCTGCGCTTCAACTTGATGTATTCGTATCAATTGTATTGATGCTGTATCTTTGCGCGCGGCAGCCGCCGCGCGCAGCGTACCACGCAGCACTTGTCAGTTCCCCCGCCTTTTTTCTGCACTTCCTTACGGTATTTCATTTCTCGTTTCATTTTTCATGCCTAAGGTTTTTCCTGCACCCGACGCGATATTCGATTACCGCGTATCATAAAATCCTTACAAACGGGGAAGCCAGTCCTCCCGAATTCCCCACTCAGCCTGGTACCAGAGTCCGACGTGCATGGCACGCGACGGCGCAAGGCTGTGTCGGAGCCATCCCCTCACTGGAGATTTTTACCCATGACGACATTGACGATTAACGGCAAGGCCCACACCGTGGCCGTGCCAGAAGACACGCCGCTGCTGTGGGCCTTGCGCGATGAACTGGGCTTGACCGGCACCAAGTTCGGCTGTGGCATGGGCCTGTGCGGCGCTTGCACGATTCATCTCGATGGCGTCGCCGTGCGCTCTTGCATCACCCCGATTTCAGCCGCCAGCGGCAAGCAGATCAATACCATTGAACACGCCGAAAGCGACAAGCTCGGCGCTGCCTTGCAGGCGGCCTGGGTCGAAGCCGGCGTGCCGCAATGCGGCTACTGCCAGGGCGGTCAGATCATGTCGGCGATGGCGCTGCTGAAAAAAACACCGAAGCCCAGCGATGGCGACATCGACGAGGCGATGAGCGGCAATCTGTGCCGCTGCGGCACTTATACGCGCATCCGCGCTGCGATCAAGAAAGTGGCCAATGTCAGTTCCACTACAGGAGGCAAGGCATGAGCGATCTCATTCAAAATGACCGTGGCGCACCAAGCAATGCAGGGCGCCGCCTGTTGATGAAATCGGCCGGCATGGCTGGCTTGATGCTGGCCGTGACCCATGCCGGTCATGTGTTTGCGCAAGCGCCGGCAGCCGAGAAAAAGTATGGCGGCGACAGCATGCCCGGCGGCCTGGTCGACGATCCGCTGGTGTTCCTCTCGATCGGTGCCGATGGCGTGGTATCGGTGATCTGCCACCGCTCCGAGATGGGGCAGGGCGTGCGCACCAGCATACCGATGGTCGTCGCCGACGAACTCGAGGCCGACTTCAAGCGCGTGCGCGTGGTGCAAGCCGAAGGCAATGAAAAGCGCTACGGCAACCAGAATACCGACGGTTCGCGCAGCCTGCGCCACTCGATGGATCCGCTGCGCCGCGTCGGCGCGGCCGGACGTATGATGCTGGAAGCGGCCGCTGCCGCGCAGTGGAAGGTGGCGCCGAACACGGTGCAGGCGCGCAATCACGAACTGGTGCATGTTCCGACCGGGCGCAAGATCGGTTTTGGCGCCGTGGCGCTGGCCGCAGCCAAGCTGCCGGTGCCCGCGCGCGCAACGTTGACCATGAAGAAACCGGCGCAATTTCGCTATATCGGCAAGAGCAATGTGGCGCAGATCGACGGCTTCGACATCGTGCGCGGCAAAGCCATGTTTGGCGCCGACGTGCGCTTGGAAGGCATGATGCACGCGGTCGTCGCGCGCTCGCCGGTCGTGGGCGGCAAGGTGCGCAGCTTCGATTCCGCCGCAGCGCTGAAGGTGCCGGGCGTGCTGCGCGTGATCGAAATCAAGAGCACGCCTTTGCCGGCCGGCTTCAATCCGCTGGGCGGCGTGGCAGTTGTGGCGCGCAATACCTGGGCTGCGATCAAGGGCCGCGAGGCGCTGGTCATCGAGTGGGACAACGGACCCAACGCAAGCTACGATTCGGTCGAGTACCGCAAGACGCTGGAAGCGGCTGCGCGCAAGCCGGCCAAGGCGCTGCGCAGTGATGGCGATGCGATGGCTGCGTTAGCTGGCGCAAAGAAATTGGTATCGGCCGAGTATTACCTGCCGCACCTGGCGCACGCGACGATGGAGCCGCCGGTCGCCACCGCGCGCATCATCGATGGCCGCTGCGAAGTGTGGACCTCGGTGCAGGCGCCGCAAGCCGCAGTCGAGATCGTCGCCAAGCATCTGGGCATCGAACCCGGGCAAGTGAAGGTCAACGTCACGCTGCTCGGTGGCGGCTTCGGGCGCAAGTCGAAGCCGGACTTTGCAGCCGAGGCGGCGCTGTTGTCGAAGGCGATGGATGGCAAGCCGGTCAAGGTGCAATGGACGCGCGAAGACGATATCCAGCACGATTATTATCACGCGGTGTCGGTTCAGCACTTCGAGAGCGCGCTGGATGAAGATGGAAAACCATTGGCATGGCTGCATCGTTCTGCGGCGCCGACGATACGTTCGACCTTCGTCGATGGTGCCAAGGGGTTGGGCGCCGGTGAAATGGGACAGACCGCGATCAACGTCCCGTTCCAGATTCCCAACATCCGGATCGAGACGCCGGAAGTGGCGGCGCAAACGCGGATCGGCTGGTTCCGCTCGGTCTACAACATTCCACACGCGTTCGGGGTCCAGTCGTTCGTGGCCGAACTCGCTTTTGCCGCCAAGCGCGATCCCAAGGATTATCTGCTGGAGCTGATCGGTCCGGCGCGCCGCATCGATCCGCGCACGCTGGGCGACAATACCAACTACAGCGAATCGCCCGAGCGCTATCCCATCGATACCGGCCGCATGCGGCGCGTGATCGAGATGGCGGCCGAAGGGGCGCGCTGGGGCCGCAAGTTGCCCGAGGGACACGGCCTGGGCATCGCGATGGCGTATTCCTTCATGAGTTATGCTGCCGTGGCGATCGAAGTGGCGGTCGATGCCAAGGGCGCCATCCGCATCGTTGGCGTCGACACGGCGATCGATTGCGGGCCGCAAGTGAATCCCGAACGGATTCGCTCGCAGCTCGAAGGTGCGGTGATCATGGGCATGACGCTGGCCATGCACGGCGAGATCAGCTTCAAGGCCGGGCGCGCCGAGCAATCGAACTTCCACGATCATGTGTTGTTGCGCCACAACGAAGCGCCGCGTGAAATCCGGGTCCACCTCGCGCCTGCCGACTACAGCGTGGCGCCGGGCGGTGTCGGTGAGCCGGGCTTGCCGCCGGTCGCGCCGGCGCTATGCAATGCGATTTTCGCTGCCACCGGAAAACGCATCAGGCAATTGCCGATCGCCCAGCAACTGGTGCCGGTCTGATCTGACTTTGCTGCCCACCCCGCCGCCCGGCGGGGCGGTTGGTGCGGTTGGTGCAGTACGTCAAAGTTTCCCGGTTTCATCTTCAACCAGATAAACTGTCAGCTAGTCACCGTTCTGGTGGCTAGCTTGCTTTTTCCGACGTCCCTCCTGCCGACCAGACACCACATGCGCACACGACTTTGTTTTTCCTTTTTGCTGGCATTGCCGCTGGCCGCCCAAGCCGGTCCCGAAGCCTTGGTCGATTTTCTGGCCGTGCCGGGCAGCGCCGGTCTGGGTGCGATACAGCGGGTCCAGAGTTCGCCTTACAAGGGCGCCGACACCGGTTACGACCTGGTGCCACTGTATCTGTACGAGGGTGAACGGGTCTATCTGCACTCCACCAGAGTCGGTTTGAAGCTGTTCAAGCAGCCTGATTCCCGCTTCGACCTGTTGCTCGATTATCGTTTCGAGGGCCATCCCTACGACCAGACTCCAGCCATCCTCACTGGCATGCCCAAGCGCAATCCATCGGTCGATCTGGGGCTAGGGTACCGTCATCGCGCCAGCTGGGGCAACCTCGACACCGAGTTCTTGCATGACATCGGCAATGCCAGCCATGGCTCCGAATTGCGCCTTGGCTACAGCTATGACTGGCAAGCCGGGCGTTTGCATCTGCGTCCGAGCGTGACGGTGTCGCGCCGCAGCGCCAACTTGAACAATTACTACTATGGCGTGGAAAGCGCCGACGCCAATGCATTGCGCCCGGCGTATTTGCCCGGCGCCGGCGTGGATTGGTCGCTCGGTGTGTATGGCTACTATGAAATGACGCAGCGCTGGCGTTTGCTGGGTGGGGTCGGCGTCAACCTTCTCGCCAAGACCGTGCGCGACAGCCCGTTGGTCGAGCAGCGCGTGCAGCCGAGCGCGCTGGTGGGCGCGGCCTATGACTTCGGCAGCCACGAGGGCTATGCCGCACCGGGCTCGCCGCTGTACGTGAAGCTGATGGGCGGCCTGGCCACCGATTGCAATTTGCTCAATGCGATGACCTTGCGCTGCACATCGACCAACACGCCAGAGCGCACCCGCATCTTCGGCGTGGCACTGGGCAAGCCCTTGATCGAGCGCGTCAACAACTGGCCGCTCGATTTTGTCGGCTACGTCGGCGTCTTGAACCACGATGAACGCGGCTTTGCGCCCGATGGCTTGCAAATCGATGCCAGCGTCAAGGTCTATTATTATGGCTTTCCGTGGAGTTCGCGGGTGCGCACCCGGCTCGGCATGGGCGCCGGGGTATCGCTGGCCCAGCGCGTGCCGCTGGTCGAAAAGCAGGATCAGGCCAGGCGCGGCCGGGAAACATCGAAATTGCTCAATTATCTCGATCCCAGCATCGATGTCAGCGTCGGCGATTTGATCGGATCCAGGGCCTTGAGCGAAACCTATGCCGGGGTCGGCGTGTCGCACCGCTCCGGCATCTTTGGCGCATCGCAAATCCTGGGCAACATCAATGGCGGATCGAACTATTTCTATGCCTATCTCGACATGAAGCTGCGCTAGCGAGGCAAGCTCATTGCGCTGCCGGTGCCTGTTCTCTCATGTACCACGCAGCGAGCACCGCGATCGCGCACAGCGCCGCCACGAACACGAAGGTTTCATCGAAGGCTGCCAGCTTGCCGTCGATGGTCTGTGCCTGCTGCGCCGCGATCCGCCATTCGAGCACGATGCCGACCAGGCTGACGCCGATCGCGCCGCCCAATTGGCGCACGAAATTGATCACCGTGGCGCCCTGTGCGATCAGGCTGGCATCGACGCCGCGCATCGCGCCCAGGCTCAGCGCCGGCAACACCATCCCCAGTCCGACGCGCCCGATCACGGCCCACGCCATCAAGGTCACGAAACCGGTGTCGGGCCAGCCCAGCGCCATCAAGGCGAACGATAGCGCGAGCAATCCCAGTCCGAGCGCCACCAGCAGATGCGGCGGGTAGCGATCGACCATCCGGCCCGAGATCCAGATCGTGATCGCCAGCACGATGCCGGCTGGCAGCAACACCAGTCCCGCCTGCGAGGGCGGATAGTTCAAGCCCATCTGCATATAGACCGGCAACAGATACGTCGAGCCGAACAAGCCCATGCCATAGATGAAGGCCACCAGCGATCCCATCGCAAACTGGCGGTAGCGAAACAGCGTCATGTTGATCAACGGCTCCTCGGCTTGCAACTGATAAACGATGAAGCC
>CANFGA010000110.1 GCA_947446335.1 Oxalobacteraceae bacterium
AATCGCGCTTCAAGACTGTCGGCATCGGCTACGATCATGGTCCGTTCCGGCTGCATCTGCGCGCCAACCGCTGGCCGTTGAGTCAAGCCAGCGCGATCGGACTCGATGCCCGATTGCACTACAGATTCTGATCGACCGTGCGCGTGTCAGGTTGCTGGTATAGTCCGGCAAAATGGCCGCATGAAGAGTACAGCGCAATTGCACGCGGAATGGGCACCGCTACTCAAAGCGCCCGGCAACGCCGTCATACAATGCGGCCCCAGCGTCACCGCCTGCCACAATCTGCTGGCACTGGAAGTGGCCGGCCTGCCCGGCGCAGCACTGTATCCTGGATCGTGAAGCGAATGGTGCTCGGATTCCTTGCGCCCGGTGGCACGCAGCGCCTGAGCACGCCCCTAGCAATTGTGTCGACTGTGTCGAAAAAACCTCTCTTTTGTAAAAAAACCTATCATTCTCATTAATTCTAACGAATAGATTGCCTCACCGTCAATAATTCAGTAATATCCTAAAAGAAACTAATGTTTCTTTAAATAAAGCATAAGAGCTTTTTTATAATAATAATTTAATCATGGGAATTGCAGATGAAATTGACCAAATTGACCTTGGCATGCGCGCTGACAGGCGCGCTTGTTGCATGTGGTGGCAGCAGCAACAACACTGTTGACAGTGGCGGCGGCGATAGCGGCACCACGCGCACGCTGGCCGGCGTCGCGGCCAAGGGCTTGATCAAGAATGGCATCGTCGAGGTGTTTTCATACGACGCAGCGGGAAAAAAATCAGCGCTACCGCTGGTGACGGTGCGGACATCGACAATCGATGGCAGCTATTCCGTCGACCTCGGCAACAACATCGGTTTGTTCACGATCGAAGTCAGGGCCGACGTCGCAACCACGATGGCAGATGAAGTCAGCCATCGGGATATCCCGATGCCGACCGACCTGATTTTGCGCAGTCTGGTGCAACTCGACAACAAGGCCGGAGCTGCAATCAAGGGCTATGTCACGCCATTCACCGACATGCTGGTCACTGCGGCCGAGAGTGCCGGCGGCTTGACGACTGCCAATGTCGCCGCGGCACAAACCGGTGTCTTCAAGATGCTGGGGTTCGATCCTTTGAGCACCAAACCGATCAATGCCGACAGCGCAGCGGCCACTGCTGCGACAGATCCGGCAGAGCAACTGCAAAGTCTGGCGCTGGCGGCGATTTCCAGGTTGGCCAGTGACGGAGGCCTGGGCTGCGCCCAAGCAACGATTTCGGAAAAAATCAAGTGCGTCGTCGACACCACCACTGGGTCGGCCAGCCTGAAAGACGGCAAACTCAGCATTTCCCTGACAGCGCAAGTCGCCATTTACGATGCGCTGGCGGCAGTCGTTGCCGATCCGACCGTCAACAAGACCAAACTCGATACATTGAATGGTCAGACGACTTTCTCGCAAGCATCGGTATCGACCTCGTCCACGGTGGAAAATCCGATCGCCGCCGCCAAGGCCTTGTTCGCCAGCCTGCGCACCAATATTCAGGCCTGGTCGGATGCCTTCAACGGCGGGGCCTCCGCGCAGAGCGCCTCGGCATTGAAGTCTGATTTCGATGCGGCGATCGCGCCAGTGGACCAGAATCTGGCCGACTGGATGCTGATGTCAGAGCGCGGCATCACATTCTTCAATGATTATGTTGCCGGAAAAGGGGCTAACAGTGCCACCATATTCCGATCCAACTCCGAGTCATTCCAGAATTACTCTCAACCATTAGGCGGTTGTACAGTCTATTCGGATACCACTTTTGTCACACAAGCCAACAAGCCATCCGAGGCCAGAAGCGTTTCCTGCAGCCTGATGTCCAGAAGCAGCTATGTACCTGGCATCTACGATCAAAATGGCGGCAGCTATACCTTCACAGGGATGACCAAGAGCATCAGGCTGCTGCCGGTTTCCGGATCGACAACGCACTTCACGTACACGTCGCGCACACGGGTGACAACGACACAATACACTTATAGCAACGTCTATCCATACACGTCAACATCGACATCGACACCGTACGGAACCGTCGGCGATTATGGCCCTACTGGTTTCGCCGAAGGCACGATTTCGTTTGCGATGAGCGGTTCTGCCGTGACCGGTGCCACCATCAACGGCTTTATGCCGGCGCGCACCAATGACGCTGGCGTAGCGATCACGGACCAGGAAGCGTGGAACGTCAACTATGCCCGGACGCTGGAAGCGGACAATGTCACGACCAAATATGCGCTTTCCGGTGACATCACCGCATTCAAGGGTGGTGTGGCGGTCGGATCGGTCACATTGCAGGACGGCTCATTCATCCGCGCCATATCGGACAAGGGAACGCAGGATGTCAAGCAAGTCAATCTGGCGCTCGCCGTTACCAGCAAAGACAGCAAAGTGGTCGGCACCTTGTCGCTCAATGACTTTTCCTCAGACAAGAAGAACACTAATGTCATCCCGACCAGCCTGAAATTCATCGGCAGCTTCAATAATGCCGGCACCGAGTTCTTCAACGGTACACTGACTGCCAAAACGTCGAACTACGCCAGTTACGACAGTAATGCGGTCGATTCAGCAGAGAACTTTCTCAAGGCCAGCGTAGCGCTCACCGGCATCGCCAGAATTTCAAATCGTCCTGACTTGAGTCTGACTGTAAGTGCAAGAAATATCGCATTTGAATCGTATGCCTACACCGGTCGGTACGACGATGGCTCGAATACGGTACTGATCAACAGCACCAGCGCCAACCCGAAAGAGCTGAAGATTACCAGTTCGAATGGTGTCTCGATTCAATTGAAAGATGGCATCAATACAGTGAATGTCATGAAAAACAACAGCATCATCGCATCCTTCGATCAGGCTACCGGCATCATCAACTACATTGATGGCAGCGGCGAATCCTTAAAGTAATTTTTTCTTGCGAGTGACATTCAGCCTGACGGCTTGCCGTCGGGCTTTTTTTATTGCCATCTTATTTGGGAAACCCATGCAACGACTTGTATTGATCAATTTGCTTACCTGCTGCAGCGCACTGGCGCAGCAACCGGCCACGGCATGGCAAGCGTATGCCGATGTACAGCTATGGGCAGCCTACGATGCTACTCCGATACGCCAATTCGACGGCACCTGGGACACCTATGCACCGCGCGCTGGTCGCAACGTATTCCTGCAGCGCCATCGGGCCGAGGTCGGAGTCGAAAAGGACGGCTGGCGTGTCGGCCTCGAATATCGGCTGGAGGGCACGTTAGTGACAGACCGCGAGACGCTCGATTTTTATCATGCGTACCAACAGCGCTTGCGCCCCGACGGCGCCCGCACCTACACGCTCGACGCACAATTCAAAACCTGGTCCGCGGCAGGCTTGCGCGTGGCGCGCACCTTTGCATTGAATGAATCGGGTGCGGCTTTGATGGTATCGGGCGCGCTGTATGCCCATCCCAGCAACCGCGAAAGCGAGATCAATGGCAATATCAACTACCAACCGGTCGATGAATATGGCGGCAATGCCAGGTACCGGGAGTCCGATACCCGCTATCGTTATCCGTTCATGCAAGATTCATCGCAAACCTCGTCCGGCGCCAGCGTCTCGATGGCGCTGCAATGGCCGCTCGGTGAACAAGTCACGGCCAATCTGGCGCTGAACGATCTATGGAGCCGCATGCGCTGGTCAAATCTGCCGGAGAAAACGCAAAACCTCAATTCGAATGTCACCAGCGTCGACCAGGACGGCTATATCAATTACAAGCCGCTCTTGACGTTCAAGAACAGCCGGATCGACAAGAGCGGCAGCATCGGCATGTCGTCAGCCGCCAGTCTGACATATCGGCTCGATCGCTGGAGCATGAAGGCTGGGCTGGACCGGATCGAAGGCACCACGATACCTGCCGTGGCGGCAACCTACGGATCAAACTGGGGCGCGTTCACCGGCAGTTACGAATCGCGCTTCAAGACTGTCGGCATCGGCTACGATCATGGTCCGTTCCGGCTGCATCTGCGCGCCAACCGCTGGCCGTTGAGTCAAGCCAGCGCGATCGGACTCGATGCCCGATTGCACTACAGATTCTAGCGCGATCAGCCGTGCGCATGCTTCTGGTGGGTCAGGAACAGCACGATGATGACGCCGACCCCGATCAAGAGCACTTGCGGTATCGTTTCGCGCAGCGTCGAGCGGCGCTGCATCTGCGGCATCAGATCGCTGACCGCAATGTAAATGAAGCCTGACGAGGCAAACACCAGCACGTAAGGGATCAGGTTGCTGGCGCGATCGAGCGTGAAATAACCGAGCAAGCCGCCCAGCACCGCCATCAGGCTGCACAGCAGATTGAACAAATAGGCCTTGGTGCGCGAAAAGCCGGCGTTCAGCAGCACGATGAAGTCGCCGATTTCCTGTGGAATTTCATGCGCGATGATGGCCAGGCCGGTGACCAGACCGAGCTTAGGGTCGGCCAGGAAGGCGGCTGCGATCAGGATCCCGTCGGTGAAATTATGCAAGCCATCGCCGACCAGGATCATCCAGCCTGACTTTCCGGCCTCGTGCTTGTCGTACCCGTGCGCATGATGATGGCCATCGCCTTCGTGATGGTGCGAGTGACGCAGGATGGCCAGTTTTTCCAGCATGAAAAATGCCAGCAAGCCTGCCAGCAAGGTGGCAAACAGGCTGCGCGGATCGGCCTGCGACTCGAACGCTTCCGGCAGTGCATGCAGCAGCGATGTCGAGAGCATGATGCCGACCGACAGGCTGACCATCCGTTCGACCATCGTCGACAAGAGCGTGAACGAAAAAATGGCTGCAGCGGTGATGCTGAAGACGCCGGCGATGGTCGTCGCAAGCAAAATGGAGATGAGTATTGGATCGATGATGAAACCTCTTTTTCCCGGATTCTGCTGCGTTCTACCGGTTTCTACTGGGATCTACGACGCCGACTTGCTCCACAAGCGCGTCGGCGGCAGCTGAGAACGGCATTTTACGCGCTCCTGTCAAGCCACGCCATGCGACTTGAACCACGCCAGGCAACGCGCAAAGCCATCCTTGGCATCAACGGCGACATAACTGGCACGGTAATCGGCATGGAAGGCATGGCCGGCGTCCGGATAGACGACGAATTGCGACTTGCTGCGGCCCAGGGCCAGCGCTTCTTCCATTTGCGCGATCGTGTCGATCCCGATGCCGCCATCCTTGCCGCCATACAGCCCCAGCACCGGCACGCTCAAGCCGGGGGCAATATCGACCGGATTTTTCGGCAACAGCGCATTGGGTTCGCCCACCAGACGGCCATACCACGCCACACCCGCCTTCAGCGCCCGATTATGGGCCGCGTACAGCCAGGTGATGCGCCCGCCCCAGCAAAAGCCGGTGATCCCCATACGGCTGACATCGCCGCCGTTTTGTCCGGCCCAGGCCACGCAGGCATCGATATCTTGCATCACTTCCCGGTCCGGGGTCTTGGCGATGATTTCCTTCATCAATTCGGGGATCGATGTAATCTTGGCCGGATCGCCCTGGCGCGCCAACAATTGCGGCGCCAGCGCCAGGTAACCGAGCTTGGCGAAGCGCCGTGCAACATCGGCGATGTGTTCATGCACGCCAAAGATCTCGGAGATCACCAGAACTACCGGCAAATCGGTCTTTCCTTGCGGCTGCGCGCGGTAGACCGGCACGGCAAAACCATTGACCTCGATCAGCACGGTGCCCACCATCAAGCCGGCGCTGTCGGTCTTGATCACGCTTTGCGCCGCCACCGGCAGCGTGGCGACGGCAAACCCGGCGCCGAGCGCGACCTTGATGAAGCCGCGCCGGCCCAGGGCATCCGACAAGTTGCTCGTGCCCAGCAAACTGGCGCAATCCTGTTTCATGTTTTTCATCTGCCTGCTCCTGATGTGGTGAGTGAATAGTGAGAGATTGAGTAGTGAGAGCTTCGAAATGCTCGGTGCACCGCTTTCAATGTGCCTCATCCCAGTTCTTGCCGATGCCCACTTCAGCCGTCAACGGCACTTTCAATTTGGCCACGCCAGCCATCAGTTCCGGCAGCCGGATACGCACCAGCGCCAGCTCCGCCTGCGGCACTTCGAGCACCAGTTCATCGTGCACCTGCATGATCATTTTCGTTGCCAGACGATCCGTTTCGAGCCAATCTTGCACCGCGATCATCGCCAGCTTGATCAGGTCGGCGGCGGTGCCTTGCATCGGTGCATTGATCGCGGCCCGCTCGGCGCCCTGGCGCCTCGGTCCGTTCGGAGAATTAATCTCGGGCAACCAGAGCCGGCGTCCGAACACGGTTTCGACATAGCCGCGCGCCTTCGCTTGCAGCCGGGTTTCATCCATGTATTGCTTGACCCCTGAAAAGCGGGCGAAATAACGGTCGATGTAGCTTTGCGCGGCGCTGCGCTCGACGCCCAGATTGCCGGCCAAGCCAAATGCGCTCATGCCATAGATCAGCCCGAAGTTGATCACCTTCGCATAGCGGCGCTGCTCGGCTTGCACCTCGGCGGGCGCAATGCCAAAGATCTCGGCGGCCGTGGCGCGGTGGATGTCGACGCCCTCGGCGAACGCGCGCAACATCGCTTCGTCGCCTGAAATATGCGCCATGATGCGCAGCTCGATCTGCGAATAGTCGGCCGACACGATCACGCTGCCGGGCGGCGCGATGAATGCTTCGCGGATGCGGCGCCCTTCCTTGCTGCGGATCGGAATATTTTGCAGGTTCGGGTCATTCGAGGCTAGGCGCCCGGTCACCGCGACCGCTTGCGCGTAGTTGGTGTGAACCCGGCCGGTGGCGCGATTCACCATCTTCGGCAATTTGTCGGTATAAGTCGACTTCAGCTTGGCCAGGCCGCGAAATTCGAGTAACACCTTCGGCAACGGAAAGTCCTCGGCCAGCTTTTGCAGCACTTCTTCGTCGGTCGACGGCGCGCCGGTCGGCGTCTTTTTCACGATCGGCAGCTTCAGCTTTTCGAAAAAGATCTCGCCGAGCTGCTTGGGCGAATTCAGGTTGAATGGCTGGCCGGCCAGCTCGTAAGCGCTTTGCTCGAGTTCGGCGATGCGCTGCCCGAGTTCGCCCGACTGGATGGCCAGCAAGTCGCTGTCGATCAAGACGCCGTTGCGTTCGATCTTTTGCAGCACGACTGCGGTCGGCAGCTCGATCGTGCTGTAAATGCTTTTCAACTTTTCATCGGAGTCGACATGCGGCCACATCACATGATGCAGGCGCAGCGTGATGTCGGCATCTTCGGCAGCGTATTGGGCAGCGCGCTCGATCTCGACCTGGTCGAAACAGAGTTGGTTAACACCCTTGCCACAGATATCGACGAATGAAATGGTCTTGTGGTTCAAATGGCGCAGCGCCAGACTGTCCATGTTGTGCGGCTTGTGCGACTCGAACACATACGATTGCAGCAAGGTGTCGTGCACGATGCCGCGCAGCAGAATGCCGTGGTTGGCGAAGATGTGGCTGTCGTATTTCAGGTTCTGACCCAGCTTTGGTTTGCTTGGGTCTTCCAGCCACGCTTTCATTTTTTCCAGCACCAGTTCGCGTGCCAATTGCGGCGGCGCGCCGACATAACAGTGCGCCATCGGAATATAGGCCGCCACACCCTCCTCGCAGCACAGCGACAGGCCAACCATCTGCGCCGTCATCGGCTCCAGCGACGTGGTTTCGGTATCGATCGCGGTCAAGCTGGCGCCATCGATGCGCACCAGCCAGGCATCGAGCTGAGCCTCGGTCAGCACGGTTTCATAGATGTGCCGGGCCGGCTCGGCTGCGCCAAACAGGTCGCCGCCGCGCAGATCACCGCTGCCGGCTGGACCTGAATTGCCGCTGGTGGCAGGGCTGTTTGCCGCGCCGACCGGCGAATCAAGCGTGTCCGATGCCGGCGCACCGAGTTCGCGCAGCCAGGTCTTGAAGCCGTAGCGCGCATAAAATGCCTGCAGCGTTGCCTTGTCTTCCGGCTGCGCCTGCAGCGATGTCATCGACGCCATGTGCGCGCTCAAGTCGCAGTCGAGCTTGACCGTGATCAATTCGCGCGCCTTGGGCAGCCATGCCAAAGCCGCTTGCAAGTTGGCGCCGACCGCGCCCTTGATCTCGCAAGCATGCTCGATCACGCCTTCAAGGCTGTCATATTGCGTCAGCCATTTGACGGCGGTCTTCGGTCCGACCTTGGCCACACCCGGCACGTTGTCAACGGTATCGCCGATCAAGGACAGATAATCGATGATGCGGTTGGGCGGCACGCCGAACTTGGCCACGACGCCCGCTTCGTCGAGCTTTTCATTGCTCATCGTGTTAATCAGGGTCACGCGATCGTTCACCAGTTGGGCCAGGTCCTTGTCGCCGGTCGAAATCACGGTATCGATGCCAGCGGCGCTGGCC
>CANFGA010000111.1 GCA_947446335.1 Oxalobacteraceae bacterium
CGCAACATAAATTTCGGGACAACATAACCCGCGAACGCATCTGCTTGAAGCACACCTTTGAAATCGGCCAGATGCGTCTGCGGGTGGATGCCTTGTCGGTTCGGCGAATAAGCGAACCAGGCTGCCGGCGCCTCTGCCGAACCCGAGCGCCTGTCGTCGCGCACATACACCCACATGCGCGCAATCTTGGTCTGGCCATTGCCGGGCGCGAGCACCGGCATCGTAGTGTCGTCCGAATGCACCTTGCCCGGTTGCAGCACGTAGCGTTGCAACGCTTCCACCAGCGGGCGCATCAAGGCGCCGCAAGCACCAACCCACCTGGCCATCGTCGAGCGGTCCAGTTCGACGCCATCTCTGGCATAAATCGCCGCTTGCCGGTACAGAGGTTGATGGTCAGCGAATTTCGACACCAGGATCTGGGCCAGCAAGCCCGGTCCCGCGATGCCGCGCTCAATCGGGCGGCTCGGGGCCGGCGCTTGCACGATCCGATCGCAGCAGGCGCATGCCTTCTTGCGACGCACGATGCGGATCACCTTGAAGGCGGCGTCGATGATTTCCAGTTGTTCCGAGACATCTTCCCCGAGTGGCTTGAGCTCGCCGCCGCAGGCGGCGCATGCTTGTTCGTCGGGATCAAGGATGCGCTCTTCGCGCATCAGGTGCTCGGGCAAGGGCTTGCGTGGTGACTTGGCCCGGGTCGGCGTTGGCGATGTTTCTACTTCTTCGGCGGCGCCATCTTCGGCGATCAAGTCTTCCAGGCGGGTTTCGAGTTGCTCAATCTTGCGGTCGATCTTCTCGGACTTGCGGCCGAACTGCATCCGTTTGAGCTTGGCGATCTGGAGCTTGAGTTGCTCGATTTCCAGCGTGCGCACGTTGAGCGCTTGTTCCAAAGTAGAGACGGTGTCGAGCAACCGACGCACTTCGCCATCGCGCGCCAGCAGCAGCGCTTTCAGGGATGCAATATCATCGGGAAGGTCGTCATGGAGAGGCATGCGCGCAGTTTACGCGCATGCTCAATTGTTTACAACACAGACATGAAGGGCGCTGTGCGCTCCGGCTGCTTCCAGTTGATGCCTTCGAGGAGCATCGACAGTTGGGCCGGGGTCAGGTGGACCTTGCCGTCGCTCGCCTGTGGCCAGACGAATCGACCACGCTCGAGCCGCTTGGCGAACAGGCACAGGCCATCACCGCTGGACCACAACAGCTTGATGACGTTGCCGCGCCGCCCCCGGAACACAAAGACATGGCCGCTGAACGGATCGCCCAGCAACGCGCTTTCCACCTTGGCGGCCAGGCCATTAAAGCCGCAGCGCATGTCCGTAAAGCCCGCTGCGATCCAAATGCGCGTGCCCGCCGGCAGCCCGATCATGCGCGCAGGCTCTGGAAGATTGTCCTGAGCAGCGCCGCATCGGCCCCCGCACGCACGCGAACGACCGCGTCGGCGAAGACGATTTCGATGGAATCGGGCACGGTAGCCGGCGCCGGCGGCGGCGCAATGGCCAATGTCGGGGAAGTCACCACGGAGGCCTCAACGAGCACAACTGGCAGCAATGTCGGCATCGTTTGCGGTGTATCGTCAAACAACCCGGCGCGAAATTCGCGCCGCCATTTGAACACCATGTTGGCATTGACCCCATTCGCCATCGCCAATTTGGAAACCGACACCCCGGCCTCACATGCCGCTGCGGCAAGCCGCCGCTTGAAGTCGACCGAATAGTTCGGTCGCCCCTTCCGGTTGCCCGGCTTCAGTCCAGTGTCCAAAGTAGTTCCCGCCATAAAAGTAGTGGGAACCACTTTGGCGTGTAACGCTACCTACGTCCAGACGGTGCTGGGGTCACGCTTACCAATAAGAGCCGAACTCTCCGACGATCACTGCAGCGGTAAAACGCAGCCAAAGTGGCATTCCCGTGACGAATGCGTCAATTCCGCTCGGCATCACGTGATGCAATCCCCAGACGAGCATTGACAGTGGCAAGATCAACAGCATTCTGGGCAAGATGCCGTTGAGAAAATAATAGCCCAAGTCGGTAAAAAACGCTTTGCGGACGACCTTTTGTGAATGCTGCTCACAGAGTCTTTCTAGTGGCAAGAAAATAAGCATGAGCAGCAGCAACCAGATGCACAGTTTGAATATATCGAACGCGAATGGCGGCAGATGTTGCTGCAGTTGTCGGAAGATTTCCATGACTATCCAAAACAGGAATGTTCAAGACCGATATTTTCGCGTGTACGGCCTGACCTGCGAGGCAGATTGATCGTTATTTCAATCTGCATCGAAGACGGTGGCGATCAGGCGCGCTGCGGTTTTCTTCTGGAAAATAGAAGACTCAGCAAGCCAATTGCGATCAGCGTCAAGGTTTCAGGCTCTGGAACTGCTGCAATCGAGACGCCATCGAGGAGTGAAAAAGGCGGTACGCCACCAGGTCCGCCTATCGACAAAAAACCAAGTATTTGGCTTGTCGTGTCGCCCGTGTTCAGATTGGGGTCTTGCACTGTAAATTTTAATGTTTGAAAATTCCAATCAATGAAGCTGCCATTGGGCGTTGTCATCAAATCTGAATTGTGGACTTCGCTCCCGCTGACGAAACTTGAATTGCCAAGATTGGTGCCATCCGAGAGTTGAACCGTGCCGACAACCACAGTGCCACCGAGAGAGACCCTCCACTGCTCGGTGGTGGTGCCGGGATAGCCGAATTGTTGTCCAGCAGCTTGCCAAAAAGTCACGTTGTAAGACTGACCAACGATGAGTCCCGACAGAGTTTGCCACATGACGTTTAACGCGGCAGCGGCATCTGACACCACAAAATTTCCCTTGTCGGGGCTAGTTGCCGGAAAGCAGCCTGCAGGAGGTAGTAGCGGGTTGACTAAAGGGTGCGGGCAGCCAATCCCCGAGTACAAACTGCCTTGGTTTGCTGGCTCAAAAGCCAAAGTGGCTCCACCAGGAGCCTCCAGGAACGTATAAATGGCTGCATTTGATATTGTCCAGCCAGAACCCGATAGGCCTGCTGTTGCATCATAGAATTTTGCATTCAAGGGTGTTGAATTGGTAACCTCGAACGATCCATTGACCACCGTCGGTAGCGCCTTCACAGAGAGGGAAACCGTTGAAAGCGCGATGGTCAAAAATGCGGTGATGGCTAATTTAGATGAAATCAACTGCTTGTTCATAAATTATCTCCTTGGTGGCATTGATCGGCATTCAAACATCGACACCTGAAAAAGTGCCCTATGTGTGACAAATCGCATCAAGCAAATAATGTACCAAAGAATTTTATTCTGAAAAAACAAGGTGTTGGTAATAAATATCGCTGGTATTGATCTTTTTTTTTGATGAATGTAAATATTCCTGACACGGGTGTTGTCGATGAGTCGATGTGCAGCCAAGTCATCCATCAATTTTTATCAGCGCCCAACGGCTAATGATTTGATGCGTGACACGAAGGGATGCGTGACTATAATACTGTTGGCTTAATGTAAAAAAGCGCCGGATCAGAATGATTTCTGGTCCGGCGCTTTTTCTTTACTGCAGCGTTATTGTTTCACGCAATCGACGAAGTAGTCGCGCTTGCCATCGACTTCGCGCTTGACCAGGCCGTGGACATCGGTCTCGAAGCCGGGGAAGCGCTCGTTGAAGTCGCGCGCGAAGCGCAGGTAGTCGACGATGATCTTGTTGAAGCGCTCGCCTGGAATCAACAGCGGGATGCCGGGCGGGTAGGGCGTGAGCAGGATCGAGGTGATCCGTCCTTCGAGTTCGTCGATCGGCACCCGGTCGATTTCGCGGTGCGCCATCTTCGAGAACGCATCCGACGGCTTCATCGCCGGCACCATGTCTGACAGGTACATCTCGGTCGTCAAGCGCGCCACATCGTAGGCCTTGTAGAAATCGTGGATCTGCTGGCACAGGTCGCGCAATCCCATCTTTTCATAGCGCGGGTTGGCATTGGCAAACTCGGGCAAGATGCGCCACATCGGCTGGTTCTTGTCGTAATCATCCTTGAACTGCTGCAGCGCGGTCAACAGCGTGTTCCAGCGGCCCTTGGTGATGCCGATCGTAAACATGATGAAGAACGAGTACAGCCCGCATTTTTCGATGATCACGCCGTGCTCGGCCAGATACTTGGTCACGATCGAAGCCGGTATCCCGGTCTCGCCGAACTTGCCGTTGAGCGACAGACCCGGGGTGACGATCGTGGCCTTGATCGGATCCAGCATGTTGAAGCCGGGCGCGACATCGCCGAAACCGTGCCAGTCATCCTCGGCCCGGATCATCCAGTCTTCCCGGTCGCCGATGCCATCTTCGGAGAACGTGTCCGGCCCCCAGACCTGGAACCACCAGTCGCGGCCCCATTCCTTGTCGATCTTCTTCATCGCGCGGCGGAAGTCGAGCGCCTCGAAGATCGATTCCTCGACCAGCGCCGGGCCGCCCGGCGCTTCCATCATCGCCGCAGCGACATCGAGCGAGGCGATGATCGAATATTGCGGCGACGTCGACGTATGCATCAGATAGGCTTCGTTGAAGGCATCCTTGTCGAGCTTGGTGTTTTCCGATTCGCGCACCAGAATTTGCGACGCCTGCGACAGTCCGGCCAGCAATTTGTGGGTCGACTGGGTCGAGAAGATGATCGATTCCTTGGCGCGCGGGCGGTCCTTGCCGATCGCATGCATGTCCTTGTAGAAATCGTGGAAGGTCGCATGCGGCAGCCACGCTTCATCGAAATGCAGCGTGTCGATTTTTCCATCCAGCATTTCGCGCAGCGTCTCGACGTTGTAGATCACGCCATCGTAGGTCGACTGGGTGATGGTCATGATGCGCGGCTTCTTGTTGATTGCCTCGCGCGCGAACGGATTGGCGGCGATCTTGCGCGCGATGCTCTCGGGCGTGAATTCGCTCAGCGGAATCGGTCCGATGATGCCCAGATGGTTGCGAGTGGGCATCAGGAACACCGGAATCGCGCCGCACATGATGATCGCGTGCAAGATCGACTTGTGGCAATTGCGGTCGACCACGGCGATGTCGCCGGGCGCAACAGTCGAGTGCCAGACCATCTTGTTGCTGGTGCTGGTGCCGTTGGTAACGAAATAGCAATGATCGGCATTGAAGATGCGCGCCGCATTGCGCTCGCTTGCTGCCACCGGTCCGGTATGGTCGAGCAGTTGGCCGAGTTCTTCGACCGCGTTGCAGACGTCGGCGCGCAGCATGTTTTCGCCAAAGAATTGGTGAAACATCTGACCGATCGGCGACTTCAGGAATGCTACGCCGCCCGAATGGCCGGGGCAGTGCCACGAATAGGAGCCGTCGTTGGCGTAATGCACCAGAGCGCGAAAGAACGGCGGCGACAAGCCGTCGAGGTACGATTTTGCTTCGCGAATGATGTGGCGCGCAACAAATTCCGGCGTGTCCTCGAACATGTGGATGAAACCGTGCAACTCGCGCAAGATATCGTTCGGGATGTGGCGCGAAGTGCGCGTTTCTCCGTACAGATAGATCGGGATATCGTCATTCTTGTAGCGGATTTCCTCGACGAAGGCGCGCAAGGACTTCAGCGCATGGTCAGTTTCTTCGACGCTGCCGCCGCCGAATTCCTCGTCATCGATCGACAGCACGAAAGCCGATGCGCGCGACTGTTGCTGGGCAAACTGGGACAGGTCGCCATAACTGGTCACGCCCAGCACTTCCATGCCCTCCTTTTCCATCGCGGCGGCCAAGGCGCGTATGCCCAGGCCGGAGGTGTTTTCAGAGCGGAAATCCTCGTCGATGATGACGATGGGAAAGCGAAATTTCATGGGTTTCTCCAAAGGAAAAGTCCCACCAACGACGGTGGTGGGCTGGAAACGGTCGACTGTCCATCAAGGGCAGTCGGCGAGGCTTTGACTGTTCTGGCTAACAAGCCGGGCAGATCAATGCGCGCTGGCGGCGCCGCCCAGCGCCAGCATCAGGCCCGCTATCGGGTCCACGTGCAGCCAGGCGAACAGACCGAGCGCGATGCCGGCAGCGGCCACCGCGTAGGCAGTGTACTGCAGCCACTTCTTGTGCGTGAGCAGCGTGATGGCGGCCAGGGAAATGGCGATTTGTTCAGCCGTGGTGGCCAGCGCCCATTGATGGTGCTGGTGCATGGCGGCATCCGATTTTCTGTTCCACTCGTTCGATGATGCTTCCCATTTCTCGGCCTCTTTCTTGATCTCTTCCTTTTCCAGCTTGTAGCGCGCTACGTCGGCCTTGTATTTCTCCGGGTCGACGCCGGGCAGCGCCATCGCCAGTTCGGCCAGATTTTGCTTGTTCGACTTGGCTTGGTAGTAATTCCAACGGTTGGCAGCCTCGGTCTTGTCGATCGCGGCATTGTTCTTCGACAGCGCAGCATCGTTTTGCGTGGCGCCGCCCTGATAGCCGAACGTCGCGCCGACCGTGGCCAGGATCGCCGTCATCACTGCGATGCGGCCGGAAAACTTGTCGTTGCCGTGGGCCGCGTGCTCGACGGCATGGTCGTGCGGGCCGTGGACGTGAAAACCGTCTGCTGACATGGGGTGTTCTTTCTAGTTGGGTTGAATGCGGCGCAGCGTGACGAAAGCGTAATCGAGATCGTTCGAGTCAGAATGATACGCTGCGCGATCGACCTCTTGCCATAGTGCAGGGTCCAGTTCTGGAAAAAAAGCATCGCAATCGAAAGTTTTTGCGATTTCGGTGATGATCACCGCGTCGGCGCAGTCGATCGCCTCGGCGTAGACTTGTGCGCCGCCGATGATGAATGCCAGTTCCTGGCCGACCAGTTCGATCGCTTGCTGCAGCGATGATGCCGCTTCGATGCCCTCATGATGCCAGTCGGGGTTGCGCGTGATGACGATGTTGCGCCGGTTCGGCAGCGCCCGGCCTATCGATTCGAAGGTCTTGCGCCCCATGATGACCGGATGGCCGGTCGTGAGCCGCTTGAAATGCGCCATGTCCTCGGCCAAGCGCCACGGCAGCGTGTTGTTGATGCCGATGCCGCGCGCGGCGTCGGTGGCGACGATGATGGTGAGTTTTGTCATGAAGAGTGAGTTTGTGAGTCAGATCAAGGCGCAGAAAAAAACAGGCGCGGACGCAGCAGAAATTCCAATGGCAATGGTTCTACTGGCAATGTAAATCAGGAAACAGAGTTGCTCGGTGTAATATGCGTCATTCACAATTTGAATTATGCAACATTCTCCTGTTCAGGCTGCAGCATCTGCTGCGTGCGCCATTATCGATGATTTCGGGGCATTTTGCAGCCCATAACAGCATCAAATGACGTCAGCGAGCGGTGCCAGTATCGGCGCCCAAATCAATCAATCGGAATAAAAATGAGTTTTCTTATCGTACTGGGAGCGTTGCTGTTCCTGATGCTGGTCGCCTATCGCGGCTACAGCGTGATCCTGTTTGCCCCCGTGGCAGCGTTGGGCGCGGTCTTGCTGACCGATCCGGCGATGGTGGCGCCGATGTTTTCCAGCGTGTTCATGGAAAAGATGGTCGGTTTCGTCAAGCTGTATTTCCCGGTCTTTCTGCTGGGCGCCGTGTTCGGCAAGGTCATCGAATTGTCCGGCTTTTCAAAGTCGATTGTTTCCAGTGTGATCAATTTGGTCGGGCGCCAGCGCGCGATGCTGGCGATCGTGATCGTCTGCGCCCTATTGACCTATGGCGGCGTGTCGCTGTTCGTCGTCGTGTTCGCAGTCTATCCGTTCGCGGCCGAAATGTTCCGCCAGGGCGATATCCCCAAACGCTTGATCCCGGGCACGATCGCGCTCGGTGCCTTCACGTTCACGATGGATGCGCTGCCGGGCACGCCGCAAATCCAGAACATCATCCCGACCACCTTCTTCAAGACCACGACCTGGGCTGCGCCTTGGCTGGGGACGATCGGCGCCGTCTTCATTCTGGCGGTAGGGCTGCTGTATCTGAACCATTGCCGCAAGGTCGCAGCAGCCGCCGGCGAAGGTTACGGGACGAATCTGCACAACGAACCGGAACCGGTCAACCTGGACAAGCTGACCCACCCGTTGATCGCGATCTTGCCTTTGGTCGTCGTGGGGGTGATGAACAAGGTCTTCACGACGCTGATTCCGCAATATTACGGCACCAGTTATGTGATCAGCCCGGCCGGCAGCAGCAAAACCATCACCACCGACATCACCAGTCTGGTGGCGATCTGGGCGGTCGAGGCCGCGCTGTTGATCGGTATCCTGACGGTGCTGGCATTTTCGTTTCGCACTGTCAGCAAGAAATTTGCCGAAGGCAGCAAGGCCGCCGTCGGCGGCGCGCTGCTGGCGTCGATGAACACCGCGTCTGAGTATGGTTTTGGCGCCGTGATCGCCGCCATGCCCGGTTTTGTTGCGATCAGCGGCGCTTTGAAGGCGATCCCC
>CANFGA010000112.1 GCA_947446335.1 Oxalobacteraceae bacterium
CCGTCGGCGACATCGGCATGTCCGAGTCGACCGGCACATTGCGCCAGCCCAGAACGACCTGGCCTTCGGCGCGCACGGCGCGCTCGATTTCCTGTTCGCAGGCGATGCGCGATGCATTTTCCTTGGGCAGAAACACCATGCCCACGCCATATTCGCCCGGTGGCGGCAATTCCACGCCCTGTCTTGCCATTTCATCACGGAAATACTGATCCGGAATCTGGATCAGGATGCCGGCACCGTCGCCCATCAGCTTGTCGGCGCCAACGGCACCGCGGTGATCCAGATTCTTCAGGATCAGCAAGCCTTGCTCGACGATGGAGTGGCTCTTGTTGCCCTTGATATGGGCGACGAAACCGACGCCGCAGGCATCGTGTTCGTTGGAAGGGTCGTACAAACCTTGGGCAATCATGCGTTTCTCCACTGCTTTTTTGAAATCGAAATTCTAGAATAGTGCAATGCAATAAAAAACTCAATCAGAACAATCAGGGTCAGAGTCGAATTGATTGCTTACACACCGCTGAAAACATTAAATGGGGACGGAGTAGATTGTTTGCTGCACGGTATTTGCTGCGCAATCGCTGCGTCCAGCCGGGCCAAAGTCAAGTCGGCAACGGCTTGTTCTTGAATGGCCGGCCGCGCTTGGCTGGCAATATCTGGCGCGCACTTTGCTGCTGCAGCGTAGCCTTGAATTGCTCGGATCCGAGCGGCCAGCCCTTCAGCACCGCCTGTTCGATGACTGCGATCTCGTCTTGCGTCAGCGCTTGCTGCACCAGCGCATCATGGCTGGCTTCGCGCTCGAACGGCGTATTACCGAGTTGCCAATACAGTGCATGATCGGTGACCATCGGGTCTTGCCGCAATCCACCGTGGTGCATGTAGCTCGACCAGGGATAATCCCGGGCCGTCGCCGCCACGCTGGTGCGCACCGGCAAAGTTTCGATATAGCGGCTGCACAGCATCAGATACTGCTCGATATCGATGACCGAAGTCTTGTAGCGGCCTTGCCACAACGTGCCGCTGCGGCCGTATTTGCGGTTGAAATAAGGCACGTAGTAGCGCCCTATCCATTGCATCATCTGGCCCAGGCCAGTCGCATCCGACGGCGAAACCAGGCAATGCACGCAATCGGGCAACAATACATAGGCATGCACGGCGACCTTGAAGCTTTTGGCTGCGCTGCGCAACCAGCCCAGAAACGCGGTGTAATCGGCCGCATCGTGAAAGATGGCTTGACCGTTATTGCCGCGCGCAATCACATAATGCGGCTGGAATGGAATGATGAGACGGGGAAGACGGGCCATGGTCTGGAAACGTAGTGTCGGATACGACAATGGTACAAGCAAAAATCAAGCCAAAGTGCCGGGCCGGCACGCTTGAACGAAAATGACCGGCTCCGCTAACGGGGGACGCTGGCGGAAGCCAATCCTGCGCCCGGGTTCAGCCCAGCGTGAAGCCGATCGACAGGCTGTAACCTTCACCATAGGCGCTGCGCAGAGGCAAGTCCTGACCCAGGCCGGTGCGCACCTTCTTGCGCAGCCGATAAGCCAGCATGTCGATGCGCCGCCCGGCATCCGGGTCGTTGTCGCCCATCCCCGCCACGATCGTCTCGCGCGAGACCGGGCGCGTGCTCAGCGTGAGCAGATGCAGGAAGCCAAATTCCTTCTCGGTCAGGGAAATGCTCAAGCCCATCAAGTCCAGCGTGCGCGCACCGACCTTCAGCGTCCACGATTCGTTGCCGGACGCCTGCGGGCCGACGCGGCGCTCGAGCGCCTCGATGTGGGCGGCCAATTCAAGAAATTTGATCGGTTTGGTCAGGTAGTGATCGGCACCCAGGCGCAAGCCGAGGATGCGACTGTCCAGCGCAACGCGCCCGGTCAGCACCAGCAAACCGATCTGGGGATACAGCTGCCGCATGCGCGGAATCACCTCGAAGCCGTCGGCATCCGGCAAACCCAGATCGAGCACGATCACGTCAGCCTTGCCTTGGCTAAGCGCCTCCCACATCTCGCCAGCGCAGCGCGCGATCGTGACTTGGTGCTCGAGATCGATCAGAAACTGCGCCATTTCTTCAGCGTAGTCCAGATTGTCTTCGACGATCAAAATTTTCGTCATGGATGCCATTCGTGTAAGTTGAACCCGCCCTTTCAGGCGAGGGCCCTCAAGCGCTGGACTGATCGGATCCGGCCACAGCCCGGGCTGCGGAATTATCACTGTTACTTGCATCAGAAGCAAGGAATTTCCCTGTGGCAACCCCTGCCGGCAACCATATTTGGAATGCAGCACCGCCTTGCGCGCGGTTTTGAACCGTTAGTGTACCGCCTTGCGCCTCGATCATCGTTTTCGCGATGTACAAGCCCAGGCCGGATCCGGCGTGTGCGCCGGCATTGCTGCCGCGAAAAAACTTGTCGAATACCTGCGGCAAGTCGTGCAGCGGCACGCCAAGACCCTCGTCCTGCACCAGAATTTCGATGCCGCCCCCGGGTGGCAGGCGCACTATCAATTCGATCAAGCTGCCGGGCGGTGCATAATTGACCGCATTCTCCAGCAGCACCTGCAGACACATCCGCATCGCATCGGGCTCGCAGCGCAGCAAGGTCGCGCCAGCGCCCTCCATCTGCAGCGTGATCGGGTGCCGGCTGCTGTCGGCTTGCGCCAGCGCCCCTTCCAGCAACGCCGAAACCGTGATTTGATTGACTACCGGCGCGCGCCCGATGCTGGCCATGCGCTGCGGCGACAAATGGCCATCGACCAGCGCCAGCAGTTGCTCGAGCGCGCGGCCCATCTTGCGGTAGCGCTGGCGGGTCGCTGCACTGGCATCATCGGCCGTCATTTCAAGGCTCTGGATCACGCCGTCGATGGTCGCCAGCGGGCTGCGAAATTCGTGCGACAGCATCGCCGTGAAGCGCTGAGATTCGAGCTCGGATTCACGCTGCGCTGCCAGCCGGGATTCACGCTGGCATTCGATCTGATAGGCGCAGCGCCATTTTTCTTGGCGCGCGCTCTCGGCGGCGGCGGCGTTGCGCAATTGTTCGGCATCGTGCTGCGCGCGCGCCAGCGCAAAGCGCAAGCGCAGACAATAAGCAGCCAGCACGACGACCAGCAAAACCAACAGCAGCAGCGTCGTCATTCCTGGTCGACCAGCGGCGCGAAAATCTGCTGCAAGTCTTCCTGCGTCAATGCCATGTTGTGCGCCTCGCCTTCGGCCAGTATCGAGTGCGCCAGCGCTGCCTTCTTTTGCTGCAACAGCTGGATTTTTTCTTCCAGCGTGCCTTTGGCGATCAGCTTGTAGACGAACACCGGCTTGTCCTGGCCGATGCGCCAGGCGCGGTCGGTGGCCTGGTTTTCAGCGGCCGGGTTCCACCATGGGTCGTAATGGATCACGGTATCGGCCGCAGTGAGGTTCAGGCCGACGCCGCCCGCCTTCAGGCTGATCAGGAAGATCGGCACCGCCCCTTGCTGGAATGCGGCTACCTGCGCGGCCCGGTCGCGCGTCTCGCCGGTCAGCAAGGCATAGGCGATGCCGCGCAGCGCCAGCTCTTCCTCGATCAATTTCAGCATGCTGGTAAATTGCGAAAAGATCAGGATCTTGCGCCCCTCGTCGAGCAAATCTTCGACCATTTGCATCAGATCGATCAGCTTGGCCGAACCGGCGCCCTGCTTCTTCGATGGCAAGGACTTCACCAGACGCGGGTCGCAGCAAACCTGGCGCAGCTTCAGCAGCGCTTCCAGGATCACGATCTGGCTGCGCGCCACGCCTTTCTTGCCGATCTCGTCGCGCACCTTTTGATCCATCGCCAGCCGCACCGTCTCGTACAGGTCGCGCTGGACGCCGGTCAGTTCGACCTTGCGCACCATCTCTGTCTTCGGTGGCAATTCCTTGGCCACATTGTCCTTGGTGCGGCGCAACAGGAAGGGCTGGAGGCGACGGCTCAGCAGAGCGCCCCGTTGCTTGTCGCCGGTGCGCTCGATCGGGTAGCGAAACTGGGCATTGAAACTCTTCTCGTCGCCCAGCAAGTCCGGCAGCAGAAAATGGAACTGCGACCACAATTCGCCCAGGTGGTTTTCCAGCGGCGTGCCCGACAGGCACAGGCGGTGGCGCGCGCGCAGCATGCCCGCGCTTTGCGCCGCCTTCGAACGCGTGTTCTTGATGTAGTGCGATTCATCGAGGATCAGCAAATGGAATGCATGCTCGCCCAGCTTTTCCAGGTCGCGCGGCAGCAGCGCATAGGTAGTCAAGACCAGATCGCAGTCGCCGATCGCATCGAATTGCCGATCCTTGCCTTGCAATAGCAGCACGCGCAATCCGGGCGCGAAGCGCGCCGCCTCGTCTTGCCAGTTGGCCATCAGGCTGGTCGGCGCGATCACCAGCGCCGGACAATCGAGCCGACCGGCTTCCTTTTCGAGCAGGATATGGGCCAGTGTTTGCACCGTCTTGCCCAGGCCCATGTCGTCGGCCAGGATGCCGGCCAGGCCAGCGCCGCGCAAGAACTGCATCCACGCCACGCCTTCTTGCTGGTAGTCGCGCAAGGACGCCTGCAGGCCGACCGGGGCCGCCACCGGCCGCACCGCGCCAAAGGCGCTCAACTGGCGCCCCATCTCGCGCAAGGTTTCGCCGCCGCTCCAGCGCAGATCGACGCCGCGCGCCAGCTGGTCCAGGCGCGCGGCGTCGAGCGTGGACAGACGCAGCGCAGGCGCACTCTGGCCTTGGCTGAAGTAGAGCTCGCCCAGCGTGCCCAGGATCGGCTTCACCCGGTCCCAGGGCAATGCCACCCGCGCGCCGCCAGGCAGGCTCGCCAGCATCTGGTCGCCGGCGGCATGCCTGGCCAGCGCTGCCGGCGTATAGTCGTCGGGACCGTTGCGGATCAATTGCACCAGCACCGGCAGCAGCGGCACGCGCGCGCCATCGACGACGATGCCCAATTCCAGATCGAACCAGTCGCGCCCCGCATCGGGTGTCGACCCCGGGGCCGGCGGTGGCACGCTGACGTCGGCATACCAGTCGTCGACCAGCGCGACGCCATAACGGTATTTCTTGGTTTTTTCGACGATCCAGCCAGCCGCTTGCAAGGCCGGGATGCCGCTCGCGCAAAAACGCAGCCATGCCGCTTCGCCCGCTTGCAGCAATGCACCCTTGAGCGCCGACAGCGGCAACGCCGGCGGTGGCGCAAAGCCGTGCGCCTGCAGCGTTTCCAGCGCCTGCGCCTCGGCAGTCGCATCACGCAAGATGACTTCGGTGACGCCGCCCTTTTGCCGCACCGCGCGCTGCGACGGATCGCTAGAAACACGCTCGCCGTCGTAATCGTAGGACAGCACGGCAAAGTCGACCCAGCGCTGGCCCAGGCTGGTGGCCAGCAGCGCGCTGTCGAGCAACAGCACCGGCTGCGCCGGCACATCGCCGCGCTGGCGTTGCGGCAGCGCCTGCGGCAACGGCACCAGTTGCTGCAAGTCGTGCGCCAGCAGCAGCTGCGATACGCGCGCCTTGTCTTGCGCACCGAGCAACGGCGCCTGCGCCACCAGCGCCTGCAATTCGAAGGGCGCGATGTCGAGCTCGCCGCACTCGAGCGCCAGCACGCCGCAACTCAGGTTATCGATGTACCAGGGCGGATCGGTCGGCAGCATGTAGTCGACCTGGTCGATCTGCCCTTTCTGGCGCGTGCCTGGCGGCGGCGCTACCTGCCAGCCCAGACGCAGCTGCTTGCCCTCTTCGCGCCACAGCAGCCGCGCGGCACGCTGCGCACCCGCTTGCAAGGGATAGACCAGGCCGTTGCCGACATCGGCCCACGAATTGGCCCACAACAACTGGCCCTGATCGCACAGCATCTGCAGCAGCAGCGCGCCCATCTTGCCCTTGGGCTCGGCGGCCGAACCGGCTTGTGCGTTCTGGCCGCTGCGCATGGCGACAAAGAAGCGCACCAGGTCTTCGTCGCAAGCGAGCATGAAGGCTGGCGGCGCGGACAGCAATGAAAACACTTCGTTGACCGGGCTGGCCGACGCCACGTCGCCATTGGCGCGCAAGCGCGCCTTGTACAGGCACAGCGCGACGCGGCGCCCGCCGCTGCCGGGCGCCAGCACATAGATCAGGCGATGCGGGTTAAGCACCGGATCCAGGCTCAGGTCGGCCTTAGGATGCGCCGCCGCATCGACCCGCTGCAGCCAGCTGGCGAGGGCCGCCGGCAAAGGGTCAGCCGCGGCATGGCCCGGCGCGGCAGGAGCCGCCACGCTCTGGTCGCGGGTAAAATCGATAGTGCGCATATGGTTCAGGAAAGTCATCAGAATCGGCAACAGGCGACATTATCCGCGATACTTGAATGCAATGTTCATCGAAGATGGCGGAAATGCGTCGCACAGTCCATTTGGACTGTCAAGACTGGCGCAATCGCACCGATTCGGTATCATTGCCCGCTCCACTGTCCAGGAAAATCCCATGCTGCCCTCCATCGAACAACGCCTCGCCCTTGAACTTTCCGCCAAGCCGGTCCAGGTTGCCGCCGCCATCGCCCTGTTGGACGATGGCGCGACGGTGCCCTTCATCGCCCGCTATCGCAAGGAGGCGACCGGTGGCCTGGACGACATCCAGCTGCGCCTGCTGGAAGAGCGGCTGCGCTATCTGCGCGAACTCGAAGAGCGGCGCGGCGCGATCCTGGCTTCGATCACGGAACAGGGCAAGATGACGCCGATCCTGCAAGAGGCGATCGAACACGCGCTCGACAAGACCGGCCTGGAAGACTTGTACCTGCCGTACAAGCAAAAGCGCCGCACCAGGGCCCAGATCGCGATCGAAGCGGGTCTGGCGCCGCTGGCGGACGCGCTGCTGGCCGACCCGACCAACCATCCCGAGCAAGAAGCAGAAAAATATCTGCGCGAAGCCTTTGTCAGCGCCGATGGCAACAATGCCGGCGTGGCGGACGCCAAGAGCGCGCTCGATGGTGCGCGCCAGATCCTGATGGAGCGCTTCGCCGAAGATGCGAGCTTGCTGCAGGCGCTGCGCGCCTACGTCCAGGAACACGGGATACTGGAATCGAAGGTCATCGCCGGCAAGGAAGATGCCGGCGAGAAATTCGCCGACTATTTCACTTATTCGGAAACGATTTCCAGCGTGCCGTCGCACCGCGCGCTGGCACTCTTGCGCGGACGGCGCGAGGAAATCCTCGACGTCGCGCTGCGCCTCGATACCGAAGCGGAAAAACCGAAATGGGATGCGCCGCACAATCCCTGCGAAAACCGCATCGCGGCGCGCTTCGGCATCAAGAATCTGGGCCGAGCGGCCGACAAGTGGCTCATGGATACAGCGCGCTGGACCTGGCGCGTGAAAAGCTTCATGCACCTGGAAACAGAATTGATGAGCACGCTGCGCGAGCGCGCCGAACTCGACGCGATCAATGTCTTCGCGCTGAACCTGAAGGCCTTGCTGCTGGCCGCGCCGGCCGGGCCGCGCGCGACGATGGGCCTCGATCCGGGGCTGCGCACCGGCGTCAAGGTCGCCGTGGTCGATGCCACCGGCAAGGTGCTTGATACGGCGGTGATCTACCCGCACCAGCCAAAGAACGATTGGGATGGCTCGCTGCACCTGCTGGCCAAATTGGCTGAAAAGCACCAGGTCTCTTTGATTTCGATCGGCAATGGCACCGCCTCGCGCGAAACCGACAAGCTGGCCCAGGACTTGATCAAGGCCAGGCCGGAATTGAAACTGACCAAGATCGTGGTCTCGGAAGCGGGCGCATCGGTCTATTCGGCATCCGAATTCGCCTCGCGCGAACTGCCCGACATGGACGTGACGCTGCGCGGCGCGGTCTCGATCGCGCGCCGTCTGCAAGATCCGCTGGCCGAACTGGTCAAGATCGACCCGAAATCGATCGGCGTGGGCCAGTACCAGCACGATGTGGGCCAGACCCAGCTCGCGCGCGCGCTCGACGCCGTGGTCGAGGATTGCGTCAACGCGGTCGGCGTCGATGTCAACACGGCCTCGGCGCCGCTGCTGGCGCGCGTGTCCGGTTTGTCCGCCAGCGTGGCGCAAAGCATCGTCACTTACCGCGACTTGAAGGGCGCGTTCGGCTCGCGCGCGGCATTGAAAGCGGTGCCGCGCCTGGGCGAAAAGACGTTCGAACAGGCCGCCGGTTTCTTGCGCGTGATGAACAGCGCCAATCCGCTCGACGCCTCGGCGGTGCACCCGGAATCGTATCCGCTGGTCGAAAAGATCCTGGCCGACATCAAGAAGGACATCAAGGCCGTCATCGGCGAAGGCGCGCTGCTGAAGAGCCTGGATCCGGCCAGATATGCCGATGCGCAATTTGGCGTACCGACGATCAACGACATCTTGAAGGAGCTGGAAAAGCCGGGCCGCGATCCGCGCCCCGAGTTCACC
>CANFGA010000113.1 GCA_947446335.1 Oxalobacteraceae bacterium
GGTCGGCGGCGCTATTTCGACGACGCCCGAAATGCACCGTCTGCTGGTCGAACAGCACCACTGGCTGACGCAAGCGCAATTCAATGAATCGATCGCGATCGCCCAGGCCGCACCCGGACCCAACGTGCTGTTCGTTGCGCTGATGGGGTGGAATGTCGGCCAGAACGCCGGCAGCACGCTGGCCTCCTTCTTCGGCGTGCTGGTGACGATGGTCGGCATCATGCTGCCCAGCACCACCATCACGTACTTCGCCGCTCAGTGGGGCCACCGGAACCGCCAGTTGCGCAGCGTGCGCGCATTCAAGCAAGGGATGGCGCCGATCGTGGTCGCGCTCCTGATATCGACCGGCATCATCCTCGGTAGCGCCGATGGCAACCCAGCTACCGATTGGCCGCTGTGGACGCTCTCGACCGTTGCCGGCCTCTTCATCTGGCGCACCAAAATCCATTTGCTGTGGCTGCTCGCCGTCGGCGCCTTGCTGGGCTGGTTCGGCTTGGTCTGAATCGATGGCAGAACCGAACCTGCCGCAGCACTGCTCAGGATCGCCTGTGTCTTTTTTCAATGGCTGACGCGCGCTTCTGCAGCGCAGCGGCCGTTACAATAAAACAATACGCCGCTCGCAAGCCATTGCCGGCGGCCATGGCGTCGATCGCAACGGCGCAGCGTCATCACCAGAAGGCACCATGTCGACACCAGAAACTACTTCCCATCCACGCAGCCATCCGATGACGGCATTTTTCAAGTCGGACTCTGCCGGCGGCGTGGTCTTGATCGCCGCCACCATCGCGGCGCTGGCGGTGGCCAATTCGCCGCTGCAAACTGCCTATGGCGATGCCTTGCACAGCGTCTGGCTGGGGCTGTCGGTGGAGCACTGGATCAACGACGGCTTGATGGCCTTGTTTTTCCTGATGGTGGGCCTGGAAATCAAGCGCGAACTGCTGACGGGCTCGCTGGCGAACTGGGGCCAGCGCGCCTTGCCCGGTCTGGCCGCGCTGGGCGGGATGCTGGTGCCGGCGCTGATCTACATCGTTGTCAACCGGGGCCATCCGGAAACGCTGGTCGGCTGGGCGATCCCCTCGGCCACCGATATCGCCTTTGCGCTGGGCGTGCTCTCGCTGCTGGGACCGCGCGTGCCGGCATCGCTGAAAGTGTTCCTGGCGGCGCTGGCGATCCTGGACGATCTGGGCGCGGTCATCATCATTTCACTTTTTTACACCAGCAACCTGTCGCTCGCACTGCTGCTGGCATCCTTGGCCATGCTGGCGCTGCTGGTGGCGATGAACCGCCTGGGGCAACGGCGTCTTCTTTTCTACCTCATCGGCGGCGCCGTGCTGTGGTTCCTGGTGCTGCAATCGGGCGTGCATGCAACGCTGGCCGGCGTGGCGCTGGCTTTTTGCATTCCGCTCAAGGATGGCAAGGGCAAGGCTGAGAAATCACCGCTGGCGCGGCTCGAACACGGCTTGCAACCCTGGATCGCGTTCGCCATCGTGCCCATCTTCGGTTTTGCCAATGCCGGGGTCTCGCTGGCGGGAATCTCGCTCTCGAATTTGCAAGATCCGGTTCCGGTGGGCGTCGCCCTGGGTTTATTTTTTGGAAAACAGATCGGTGTCCTCGCGCTGGCCACGCTGGCGATCAAGACCGGCATCGCGCAACTTCCCGCGCGCAGCAACTGGTGGCAACTATATGGGGTGGCGCTGCTGTGCGGCATCGGTTTCACGATGAGCCTGTTCATCGGCGCCCTGGCCTTCCCCGGCGCGCCCCATCTGGTCGACGAAGTGAAAATCGGCGTGCTGATCGGCTCGATCCTGTCCGCGCTGGCGGGGACGACGGTATTGCTGGCGGCCGACAAACGCGCCCGCACTGCTAGCGCGCCGCACCCGATTGCGGCGGCAAGCCATGGCACACGATGACCCGACAATAACAACATGGACAAGACAAAATCAAGGCATGATCGCGGTATAATCGTGACAAAATAACCACATCAGGCTCTGATCAGTCATCGACTTCATACTTCGAGGGAGCATCGCCATGAAAAACATCCAGGTATTTGACCCGGCGCTGTGTTGCAGCACCGGTGTGTGCGGCACCGACGTCGACTCGGCATTGGTCAGTTTCTCGGCCGATGTGGCCTGGGCCAGGGAACATGGGGCGCAGATCGCGCGCTTCAATCTGGCCAAGGAACCGATGGCGTTCGCCGAAAATGCGCTGGTGAAGGGCTTTCTGCAGCGATCCGGCGCCGCTGCGCTGCCCCTGGTGCTGGTCGATGGCGAAATCGCCCTGGCAGGACGCTATCCGAAGCGCGCCGAACTGGCGCGCTGGGCCGGCATTGAGGCGGCAGCGGCACCTGCGGCCACGCCCGCCGCCACCGCCACAGCAGCCACAACGCTCGCCGAAAAAAAATCAGGCTGCTGCTGCGGCAAATCCGGCTCCGGCTGCGGCCAGGCTCAAGGAAAATAATGATGAAATTTCTCGAACACACTCCGCGCTTTCTTTTCTTTACCGGCAAAGGCGGCGTCGGCAAGACGTCGGTGGCTTGCGCTACCGCGATCGCGCTGACCGAAGCGGGCAAGAGGGTCTTGCTGGTCAGCACCGACCCGGCTTCGAACGTGGGCCAGGTATTTGGCATCGCCATCGGCAACCGGATCACGCAAGTTGCCAGCACCGCGCGTTTGTCCGCGCTCGAAATCGATCCGCAGGCAGCAGCACAGGCTTATCGCGATCGGATCGTGGGCCCGGTGCGCGGCGTGCTGCCCGAAGCTGTCGTCAAGGGCATCGAGGAACAATTGTCGGGCGCTTGCACCACCGAGATCGCCGCCTTCGACGAATTCACCGATCTGCTGACCGATGCGGCGCTCGACGCCGATTACGATCACATCATTTTCGACACCGCGCCGACCGGTCACACGATCCGCATGCTGCAATTGCCGGGCGCGTGGAGCGGCTTTCTCGACGATGGTAAGGGCGATGCATCGTGCCTCGGCCCGCTGGCAGGGCTGGAAAAGCAGCGCGCCCAGTACCAGGCGGCGGTCGATGCGCTGGCCGATCCGCTGCGCACGCGCCTGGTGCTGGTTGCGCGCGCGCAAGCATCCACGCTGTCCGAGGCGGCGCGCACGCATGAAGAACTCGCTGGCATCGGCTTGACACAGCAGTATCTGGTCATCAATGGCGTGCTGCCAAGCAGCGAAGCGCAAGACGATGGTCTGGCGGCGGCCATCTGTGCGCGCGAGCAAGGCGCGCTGGCAGCGATGCCCGCTGGCCTGGCCGACTTGCCGCGCGACCAGATCGCGCTCAAGCCGTTCAACCTGGTCGGACTCGATGCGCTGCACGCCTTGTTCGTTGATGCAGCGGCTGCCGACGCAGCGGCTGCCGATGCCGCGCCGGCCGATGCCGCGCCGGCCGATGCCGCGCCGTTGCAGGTGACGGCGCAAGACGCCGACGCAGCGCTCCCCTTTGCCGCACCCAGCCTGGCCACACTGATCGACGCCATCGCCCTCGATGGCCATGGCTTGGTGATGGTGATGGGCAAGGGCGGCGTCGGCAAGACCACGATCGCCGCCGCGGTGGCCGTCGAACTGGCGCGGCGCGGCTTGCCGGTCCACCTGACGACGTCGGATCCGGCCGGCCATCTTGCCGATACGCTGAACGGCACCATGAGCAATCTGACGGTGAGCCGGATCGACCCGCAACTGGAAACCGAGCGCTACCGCGCGCATGTGCTGGCCACCAAGGGCGAGCAACTCGACGACGCCGGACGCGCGCTGCTGGAAGAAGACCTGCGCTCGCCTTGCACCGAGGAAATCGCCGTATTCCAGGCTTTTTCACGCGCGATCCGCGAGGCTGGTCAGCAATTCGTTGTGATGGATACCGCCCCCACCGGCCATACGCTGCTGCTGCTGGACGCGACCGGCGCTTACCATCGCGATATCGCGCGCCAGATGGACAAGGCCGGCATGACCCGCCATTACGTGACGCCGATGATGCAGTTGCAAGATCCGAAACAGACCAAGGTGCTCCTGGTGACGCTGGCTGAGACCACCCCGGTGCTGGAGGCGGCTAACTTGCAAGCGGACTTGCGGCGCGCCGGCATCACGCCGTGGGCCTGGATCATCAACAGCAGCGTGGCGGCGGCCAGGCCGCATTCGCCGTTGCTGCGCCAGCGCGCCAAGAATGAACTGCGCGAAATCGAGATCGTCACCAAGCAACATGCCAGCCGCCTTGCCGTGGTGCGCTTGCTGGAACAGGAACCGGTGGGGATGGAGCGCTTGCTGCAACTGGCGCATGGCGGCACCATCACCACGATAAACTGAGCGCAGCAAGCTTCACTACTGGCCGATGCCACAGGCGTCGGCCGGCGCTGGCTCGCGCGTTTGAACTTCTCTCCGCCAAATTTGTTATACTCAAGCAACATCATTCCAGCGCATGCCACCGAAGTAGTTCCCCTCCTTCCCTGCGGTCGTCGACCTTGACGCACGCTTTGCCGTGCGCCGCCCCTGCGTCTGGCGCACTTTTGCCTCGCTGCTCTGCCCTCGTACCTGGAAAGACTGCGCCTGACATGCTGGCAGGCAGAAGCATCCTCATCCAACATCGTTGAAACTGGAATCACATGACATCACGCCTGCAGCAAGACTGGCTCTCGAACATCCGCGGCGACCTGCTGGCCGGCATCGTGGTGGCGCTGGCGCTCATTCCCGAAGCGATCGCATTTTCGATCATCGCCGGCGTCGATCCCAAGGTCGGCTTGTATGCGTCGTTTTGCATCGCGGTGGTGATTGCTTTTGCCGGCGGCCGCCCGGGCATGATCTCGGCCGCGACCGGGTCGATGGCGCTGGTGATGATCACGCTGGTCAAGGACCATGGCTTGCAATACCTGATGGCCGCCACCATCCTCACCGGCGTGTTGCAGATGCTGGCCGGGGCGCTGCGTCTGGGGTCGTTGATGCGCTTTGTCTCGCGCTCGGTCGTGACCGGCTTTGTCAATGCGCTGGCGATCCTGATTTTCATGGCGCAATTGCCGGAACTGATCGATGTCAGCTGGGTCGTCTACCCGATGCTGGCCGGCGGCCTGGCCATCATCTATCTGTTTCCTTACCTCACGAAGGCGATTCCATCGCCGCTGGTATGCATCGTCGTGCTCACTGCGCTGGCGTTGCTGCTGGATCTGGACATTCGCACCGTCAAGGACATGGGGCAATTGCCGGACAGTTTGCCGATCTTTCTGTGGCCCGACGTCCCATTGAATCTGGACACGCTGAAGATCATTTTCCCCTATGCGCTCACGCTGGCGATCGTCGGCTTGCTGGAATCGCTGATGACGGCCACGATCATCGACGATTTGACTGACACGGCGAGCAACAAGAGCCGTGAATGCGCCGGGCAAGGCGTCGCCAACATTGCCTCTGGCTTGCTCGGTGGCATGGCCGGCTGCGCGATGATCGGCCAATCGGTCATCAACATCAAGTCGGGCGGGCGCGGCCGACTCTCGACGCTGACCGCCGGCGTCGTCCTGCTCTTGCTGGTGGTCTTCATGGGCCGCTGGGTCGGGATGATCCCGATGGCGGCGTTGGTGGCCGTGATGATCATGGTCTCGATCGGCACCTTCGACTGGGCATCGATGCGCAATCTGCCAAAAAATCCGCTCAGTTCCAGCATCGTGATGATCGCCACCGTCGCCGTCGTGGTCGTCACCCACGACCTGGCCAAGGGCGTGCTGGTGGGCGTCTTGCTGAGCGCCCTGTTTTTTGCGGCCAAGGTCGAACGGCTGCTGCGCATCACGTCAACCGTGTCGGACGATGGCCAGACGCGCACTTACCGCGTCGCAGGCCAGGTATTTTTCGCCTCGGCCGAACAATTCAATGCCGCCTTCGATTTCAAGGAAGCGCCAGGCAAGGTCCGCATCGATGTGCATGGCGCCCACTTCTGGGATGTCACGGCGGTCGGCGCGCTCGACAAGGTGGTCATCAAATTGCGGCGCCAGGGCACCTTGGTCGAGATCATCGGCATGAACGAAGCGAGCGCGACGATCGTCGACCGGTTTGGCACCCACGACAAGCAAGATGGGCCATCGATCGGGCATTGACCGCGGCTTGCCCTCAGGCGCTGATATCGAGTTGGCGATTCAAGACCAACGCGGCCAGCGAACAAGCGGCGCCCGAAATCAGATACAGGCCGACATAGGCCAGTCCGTAATACGAGGCCAGCGCCAGCGCCACCAGAGGCGCAAAACCGGCGCCGACCAGCCAGGACAGGTCCGATGTCAGGGCCGCCCCGGTATAGCGATACTTGGGCATGAAATTGGCAGTCACGGCGCCGGCCGCCTGGCCATACGACAATCCCAGCAAACCAAAGCCGATCAGGATGAACATGTTCTCCCCTGCCACCCCGCCGCTGAGCAAGAGCGGGACAAATGCGCTCAGCACTGCAATGAGCACGGCGCAGGTTGCCAGCGTGGTGCGGCGCCCGAACCGGTCCGCCACCAGACCCGAAACGATCACACCGAGCGCCATCAAGGCCGCGCCGAGGATCTGAATGATCAGGAAGTCGCTGATCGAACGCGTTGAATGGAGCGCGATCCACGATAGCGGAAACACGGTCACCAAGTGGAACAGCGCATAACTGGCCAGCGCGGCCAAGGCGCCGATGAGCACGTTGCGCCCCTGCGAACGGGTCATGTCGGCGACATTGCTCGGTTCGAGCTCGCGCTCTTCGAGCAGATGTGCATATTCATTGGTCGACACCAGCCGCAGCCGGGCAAACAGCGCCACGACATTGATCGCGAACGCGGCGTAAAACGGAAAGCGCCAGCCCCAGCCCATGAAGTCGGTCATGCTCAAGCTGGTCAACAGCCACGCGAACAAGGCACCGGCGACCATGAATCCGATCGGCGCGCCCAGTTGCCCTAGCATCGCGTACCAGCCGCGGCGCTGCGCTGGCGCGTTCAGCGCCAGCAGCGAAGGCAAGCCATCCCAAGAACCGCCGATCGCGATCCCCTGGCCGATGCGCAGCAGCGACAAGAAGATGATCGACGTCATTCCCAGTTGCGCAAAACCGGGCAAAAAGGCGATCCCTGCGGTCGATATCCCCAGCAGCAACAGCGCCAGCATCAGCTTGACCTCGCGCCCGAAACGACGCTGCACTGCCATGAACAAGACGGTGCCGAACGGGCGCGCCATGAAGGCAAATGAAAAAATGACGAACGCATACAGCGAACCGTCGAGCCGGGAAGCGAAGGGGAAGAACATCGATGGAAACACCAGCACCGACGCCATCGCGTAGACAAAAAAATCGAAATGCTCCGATGCGCGCCCGATCACGACACCGAGCGCAATCTCACCCGGCTTGATGACGCTATGGTCGTGCTCTGCGTGCTGCCGGTCCCTGACGACCGAATGCGGCTGAATGTTGTTGCCGTCCGGATGATGTTCAATGGTGCGCATGGTCGTGTTACCTCTATCAATGGCAGTGATGTGCGCGCTGAACTGCGCGCAATCGGGAGGGGGTGGACAAAACGTCCAATTGCGCGGACGGTTGCTTGAGTTCAAGCTATCACATTCTGACAACTTGAATGGGATTTTTCCGCATGTTTTCCTCGATTGCACGCCGCGCGCTCGCACTGTCAGCCGCCACCCTGCTCGCCGGTTGCAATACGGTATTGCTGCATCCCTCCGGTTACATCGCCAAGCAACAGGGTGACTTGATCGTCATCTCCACCTTGCTGATGCTGCTCATCATCGTGCCGGTGATTGCACTGACGATCCTGTTCGCCTGGAAGTATCGAAAAAACAACACTTCCGCCATCTACGAACCCGATTGGGACCATTCGACCAAGCTCGAACTGCTGATCTGGGGCGCGCCGCTGTTGATCATCATCGTCCTCGGGGCGATCACCTGGATCAGCACCCACCAGCTCGATCCGTATCGTCCGCTGACCCACCTCGACACCGGGCGCCCGATCGCACCCGGCACCAAACCGTTGATCGTCGAAGTGGTCGCGCTGGACTGGAAATGGCTGTTCATCTACCCCGAACTGGGGATCGCCAGCGTCAATGAACTGGCCGCGCCCGTCGATGTGCCGATCCGCTTCAAGATCACCGCCTCCACGGTCATGAATTCATTCTATATTCCGGCGCTGGCAGGACAGATCTACGCGATGCCCGCGATGCAGACGACGTTGCATGCCGTCATCAACCAACCCGGCCAGTTCGATGGCTTTTCCGCCAATTACAGCGGCGCCGGCTTTTCCGACATGCGCTTCAAGTTTCACGGGATGAGCGAACAGGATTTCCA
>CANFGA010000114.1 GCA_947446335.1 Oxalobacteraceae bacterium
AACGATGCGGCCCTGTGCCGTTTCCTGCAAGTGTCTCCGCCATTGATCAGCCGGATACGGCATGGCAAGCTGAAGGTGAGCGGAGATGTGATGATACGCATGCATGAAGCGTTCGGCATGCCGATCGCGGAACTGCGACAGTTGATTGGAAGTTTGCCGTAAGTGGAACTGGCGGGGACTTGTTCGCAGCTGGTGCGATTCTTGGCTGGCGGGACAGGTTCGTAACTGGCGGGATTCTTGGCCAGCGGGGACAGGTTCGATTTATCCGACGGGATGAAGCTCCGTCGAACAAAGTCGAGCCTGTCCCTTGTTCGTTGGCTTGAACAAAGTCGAGCCTGTCCTCTATGAAGAAATGGCGACAAAGATCGACAGCACCGTCCCTTTGCCGGGACTGCTGGTGATGACGAGTTCGCCGCCGAGGGCGTCGATGCGCTCCTTGATGCCCATCAGCCCGAACGAGTTGAGTTTTCTGCGGTCCCCTGGCTGCAGACCTTTGCCGTTGTCTTTTACTTTCATCGAAAAACCGAACTGATCCTGCCTGAGGGTGATGGCGATATGGCTGGCCTGTGCGTGCCGGGCCACGTTGGTCAGCGATTCCTGGAGTATGCGAAAGATGGCCGAGGTGCGGCTCTCATCGAGGCCGAAGCCGGGGCAGAGCGTGCTCATTTGCAGCGTGCAGGCAATGCCGCTGACGCGTTCGAATTGCTTGAGCTGCCACTCGGCGGCCGGACCCAGTCCCAGTTCGAGCGTGGCCGGGCGCAGCGCGTTCATGATCGATTTCACCGATTTGATGGTGTCATCGATGATATCCATGATCAGTTCGACCCGGCCATGCAAGCGTGGATGGGTGTTCCTGGTGCGCGCATGCAAGGTGGAGATATCCATTTTCAGGGCCAGCAGATTCTGGCCGAGGTCGTCGTGGATGTCTTGTGCGATGCGCTTGCGTTCGACTTCCTTGATCGTTTCCTGATGGTCGGCCAGGCGGCGCAATTGGGCGAACGATTGTCGCAGCAGCTGCGTTTTTTGCTCGCGCTCGCTGACATCGCGCAAATTGACGATGATCAAAGGCTGGCCTTTCATCGTGATCGGGCTGAGGCCGATTTCGACTGAAAAACCGCTGCCATTCTTGTGCAGCGCGGTCAGTTGTGTTTTCAGATAGATGCGCTGCGCGATGCGCTCGAACGGTTGATGCAAATGCAGGTCGATGCCGCGCGTCGATGAAGGCACCAATTGGTCGACATTGAGTCCGGTCAATTCGTGGGCCGTGTAACCGAAACTGGTCTGGGCGGCCAGATTGGAGACGCTGATGGCGCCGTCATTGGACACCAGCAGCATCGGGTCGGAGCTGGCCTCGATTATTTTTTGCAGCTGCACTTGTTCGGCCAGTTTGCGTGCGCTGATGTCGGCGTGGGTGCCTATCATGCGCAGGGGCCGCCCGCTCGCATCGCGCTGCAGTACGGTGCCGCGACCGAGTATCCATTTCCAGTTGCCATTCTTGCAGCGCATCCGGTATTCGCTGACATACAGTGGCGCCTGCCCGGTCAGATAGGCGTTCAGTTCGCTGACGACGCTGGCCGCATCGTCGGGGTGCAGCAGTTGTTTCCAAGCATCCATGGTGCTGCCCATGTCGTTGCTCGCATAGCCCAGCATGCTGGTACAGCGCATCGAGGACACGATACTGTCGTTGGCGATGCTCCAGTCCCAGACCCCATCGCCGGCGCCTTCCAGCGCAAATTTCCAGCGCAATTCGCTTTCCTGCAGCGCCTGCTTGCTCGATTCCAGGCGGCGGTAGGATTGCAACGAAAAGTGTGCCACCAGCAGCATGATCGCCGCCATCACGGCCAGACCGCCAGCGCCTGTCGCGATATCGTTGTACAGCGCTCGGTTGATCGCGTGTTCTGGCATGCTGACCATGACTTCGAGTGCGCCGTGCTGCAAGTTGCTGAAGGCGTGGATCAGCGGTGCTGCATGGCCCAGGCTGTCGGTCTCCAGCGTGGCGGGCGTCAGCTTGCGGGTGCGCTTGAACAGCCTGGTTTGGGAGATGTCGGTAGCGAATGTTTGCTCGAATTGCGGCGCGCTGGCGATGATCTTGCCGCTGCGGTGCAGCAGCGTGATCGACATGTTCTTGTTCAGGCGCACCAGTTCGAACATGTCGGCGAAGCGGCTGGCATCGACCGGGGCGACGACGATGCCGAGAAACGTGCCTTGCGCATCGAGCACGCGGCGGCTGAGCGTGAAGATGTGGCGCCGCGATATCCTCGATATCATCGGCTGGCCGACAAAGAGGCCGATGTCGGTATTGGCTTCGGTGTGAGCGCGGAAAAAATCGTTCCCGGCAAAGGAGGCGCCGTGCAGCGCCGGATTGTCGTGCTCTTCGATCAACAGTCCTCGGGTATCGATGAACTTGACCTTGACCTCGTCGCTGGAGGCCGGATCGTGGCTGGCCAGCAATTGCCGGATCACGGCAGCGGACTGCGCCTGTTTCGGCGGCAATAGCTTGACCGCTTGCACGAAACCGTTCAGCGCATAATCGACCAGCGCGGTGGCGTCCGATACATGGGCCACGATCGCTTGCACATAAGACTGACTCTGGATGCGCGCTGCATCCTTGCGCTCTTCAAAAACGGCGTGAATTTTCCAGGATACGGCGAGCGCACTCAGGCAAGCGACTGCCAGCAAGCCGAGCATGAGACGCAGTCGGAAGCGCGCATAGAGTGCCGGCGTGGCGTTCACGCCTGACATCGGATGGGCATCGCGCGAGCCGGGTGGAAGCAGGAAGCTTTGCTGAATTGGATGACTGATCCTTGAATGCTTGGTATGAAAATGATAACGAGATCGGATTGTATCCTAACTCACTGGCCGATGGTGATCGGTTCGATCGCTGATCTGGCAGGGTACAGGCCAGCCCAAACCAGGCTCTGCGAAGGGACAGACCAGTGCAAACGCGGCTCTGCCAGGGGACCGGCTCTACAAGCTATCCGGGGACAGGCTCGAACAAACGGTTTCATGTTTGCTCGAACCTGTCCTCGTCGGCCACCGGCGTCAGCATTGCGCTTTTTGATGCGATTGACGTTGGCCCGATTGGCCTGGTTGCGGCAGGTCCTTGGGCCCATGCGGCTTGCCGGGCAAGATGTTTGCTATAATCGGTCCAGTTTACTCACGGTAATTTAACTGGGTAGGCAGCCTTTGAATCAATGAAAATGCCCATGTCCACTGAATTACACTTTCTCGTCGTCGATGATTTTTCCACCATGCGGCGCATACTCTCCGGCCTGCTCAAAGAACTTGGCTACAGCAATATTCGCGAAGCCGAGGATGGTGAAAAAGCATTGCGTATTTTGCGACCTGGCCCGGCTGATGTCGTCGCCATCGATTTTGTCGTCACCGACTGGAACATGCCTTTGATGGATGGCCTGGAACTGCTCAAGCAGATTCGCGCCGATAGCGCGCTGTGTCATTTACCGGTGCTGATGGTGACGGCCGAAGCCAAGCGGGAGAACATCATCGCCGCAGCCCAAGCCGGTGCCGATGGCTACATAGTGAAGCCCTTCAACGCGGTGACCTTGAAGGAAAAGCTCGACAAGATTCTGCTGAAGAAGGGCTTGCTCGCGGAGTGAAGCGGGGAACCGTCGCCTAGGCCGAAAGCGCAATGCTCAGGTAACAGGCCGACGAGGACAGGTTCGACCAAACATGAAACCGTTTGTTCGAGCCTGTCCCTTGGCAAAATTTGATATCAGAACGTGTGGTTCATCCCCAGCGCGACGCCATTGTAGGTATCGATCTGGGTTTTTTCGCGGTACAGGTCGGCGTACAGGTTGGTGCGCTTCGACAAGGCGTGCAGGTAGCCGATGGTGGCTTTGTTGGCGTTGAATTCCTTGTTGACACGGCCATAGCCGGCGCGGATGGTATTGTTGCCGATCAGATAGGTGGCGGCGATGTGCTTGCTGTGAATGGCGTCAGAGCCGTATTGATCGGTCGATACCTGGTCGCGTTCGGTCTTCGACACCGAGCCCATCACTTTCCACAGCCCCAGTTTGTAGGATCCACCCAGATAGACGATCTTGTCGGCCACCAGATTCTTTTCATAAGCTAACATCGCCGACAAAGGGCCGTTGTCATAATTGAGCGAGGCGCCGTGCGCTTTGGTGGTGGCGCCGGTCGTGCTCTCCGGGCTGGCCACTGCATGCAGTGCGAAGCCCGACAGCGATGGCGTGCTGTAGTAAACGCCATTGCTGATGCGCGAGTAATTGTGATAGTCGTTGGCTTCATTGGTGGCGAAGACGGTGCGGCCATCGCTGTTGAAGTCGCCGTTGTAGTTGCCGATCGAGCCCATCAGGTCGCTGTCGAACCACGGATCGTAGACCCATTTCTTGGCCCACAGCGGCGTGAGCTTGCGGCCCAGTTCGATGGTGCCCAGCCTTTTGCTCGAGAGGCCGACCGTCGATTCACCCTGGAACAGCGTGGTCGATTTTTCTTGCCCGCCTGTATCAGGGGAAAAGCGCATTTCCAATTGGAAGATGGCGGCCAGGTCGTCGTTGATCTGTTCGCTGCCGATCAGGCCGAGCCAGTTGTTCTGGCCATGATCCATCTTGGTGGGTGTGCCGCCTTCCTTGACCAGACCGATATCGATGTAGCCATAGACGGTGACGTTCGATGCCGGTCCTGCGGCGTGGGCTGCCAGAGTACTCATCATCAGGATGGTGCTGGCGGCGATCGATTTCTTGAAGGTGATGCTTTTTTTCATGTGCTGATCCAGGTTGATGGTGTCATGCAGCGCCGGTGTGGCGCAGCCAGATTGGGTTCCCGCTGTTGCGGGAACGATGACACTATTGTAATCACGGGTTTTACCCCACCTTTTTATCTTTATCGACACAATCTAGCCTTGGTGCGCCATCAACAAGATGGCGCCCGGACTGGCCATGTCCCTAAAGGTTTGCGCAAGCAGTGGTTTGCGATGGGGCGTAAATTGAACTTGAAAACTATTTGTTGGCGGCGGTCATCGCTTGCGCTATCCAGCCGTCAAACAGCGCTTGATGCGCGCCTATCCATGCATTGGTGTGGCGCTCGATGTCGGCGGCATCGTTTTCGCCCTTGTTCATCCGCATGTTTTGCGCATTGATGTCGGCCATCGGCAGTTTGATCACTTCAAACAGCTTGGCGGCGGCCGGGTTGGCTGCAACGAATTGCTTGTTGGCGACGATCTGCTGCTGGTTCACGACAAAGCCGTAGTTCTTGCCGTTGGGCAGTTTGGTGTCGAGTTTGGCTTGCGCGCCCGGCAGCGATGAAAACGGCACTTCCAGCCAGACGACATCGATCCCCGGCCGCATCACGGCGCTGACCCAGTACGGGGTCCAGGTGTAATAAAAGATCGGCTTGCCTTCCTTGTAGCGGATCAACGTGTCGGCGATCAAGGCCGAATAGCTGCCTTGCTTGTGGGTGACATGGTCGCGCAGCTTGAAAGCGGTCAGTTGATGCTCGATCACGCTTTCGCAGCCCCATCCAGGGTCGCAGCCGGTCAGGTCGGCCTTGCCATCGCCATCGGTGTCGAACAGCTTGGCGATCTTGGGATCGGTCATCTGGCTGATGTTGGTGATCTTGTATTTTTCGGCGGTGGCCTTGTCGATCAAATAACCCTGGGCCGAATTGTCCGAATACACGCCGGTGCGCGACAGCTTGGCAGCGCCGCCGGCATTGTTGTAGAAGTCCGCGTGCAGCGGGTTCCAGTGATCGGCCATGAAGGTGGCATCGCCGTTGGCGATCGCGATGTGGGCCGTGGGCGGTGCGATTTCCTTGGTCGGCTGCACGTCGTAGCCGAGCTTGGCCAGGGCCTTGGTGACCAGCAAGGTCTGGAACGTGGCTTCGGCGATCGTGTTTTGCAGCGGCTGAACCTTGATGCCGGCGCCCGGCAAGTCGGCCGCCGAAGTCGATGCAGCCAGCGTCAACAGGCTGGCGGCCAATAATGCGCCGGCGCTGCGGCGCAAGTGGGTGGTGTTCATTTTCATGCTTTGCTTTCCTTCAGTGTTGGATTGGAAATCGTTTCAGGCGCAACGGTAGAAATTTTCTGTTGGCCGAACAGGCGCGAGATCAGTCCGACCGGGCCGGTTTGCCACCAGTGGCGCACGCCGCGGCGCGGCTGACCGGCGGCCTGGGTGATCCGGTCGAGCGAGATGGCCAAGAGCACGATGCCCAGACCGCCGACGGTAGCGAGACCCATGTCGAGCCGGCCGATGCCACGCAGCACCATCTGGCCCAGGCCGCCGACCGCGATCATCGAGGCGATCACGACCATCGAGAGCGACAGCATCAGCGTCTGGTTGACGCCGGCCATGATCGATGGCATGGCCAGCGGCAATTGCACCTTGAGCAGCATTTGCATCGGCGAGGCGCCATAGGCACGCGCCGCCTCGATCAGGTCGGGCCGCACCTGGCGTATCCCCAGATTGGTCAGGCGTACCAGCGGCGGCAGCGCGAAGATGATCGTGACGATCACGCCAGGCACGTTGCCGATGCCGAACAGCATCACGACCGGCACCAGATAGACGAAGGCGGGCGTGGTTTGCATCGCATCGAGCAAGGGGCGCGTGATGCGCTGGGCCCGATCGTTACTGGCCAGGAATATGCCCAGTGGCAAGCCGATCACGAGGCAAAAGGCGAGCGAGGTCAATACCAGCGATAGCGTGACCATCGCTTCTGGCCAGATGCCCAGCATGACCACCACCGACAGTGACACGACGGTGCCGATCGCCACGCCACGCCCGGCAAATTGCCAGGCCAGCAAACCGAACAAGGCCACCATGGCCATCGCCGGAGCGCTTTGCAAGGTGTTTTCTACCCAGACCAGCGTGTTGTCGATCGGTCCGCGCACAGTTTGAAAAAATGGCCGGAAGTTGACGACGACCCAGTCCAGCCCCTGATTGATCCAGGCTTCGACCGGCAGCGAACCGTCCCATAGTTGCGATAGCTGGAAGCCGGGATCGACCGGCATTTCTGCCGGCGCGTCGAGCCAGCTGCCGGCCTCGGGCGTGGCCGAGGCTGCATCGGCGGCCGGCGCTGCGCCCCATGGGTCGGCTGCGGGCGCGGCGGTGGTCGCTGGCATTGGGTTGCCCCATGGATCGAGCGCGGGTTGCGCTGTTGTGCTTGTTGTTGGCATCGATGATTCTTTCATGGGTCAGACTGCCGGCACCGCAGGGGTGTCGCGGTCCAGGAACTTCAACAGGGTGGTTTTGCTGATGGCGCCGCAAAAGCGCCCGTCGGCTGCCACCACCGGCACGGCGTAGGGCGCTTGCGCTACCTGGCCGTACAAGTCGCTGACCGGCGCGTCAGAGGCGATCGGCAGCACATCGGGCAGATAGGCGTAGGCCAGGCCGAGCGGGCCTTCATGGCCGTGCAGCGCTGCGCGCAGCGAATCGGCCGATACCAGGCCGAGATAGCTTTGGGTCGGACTGACGACATAGGCGTATTCGCGGTCTTGTTCTTCCAGAATTTGCAGCGCGGCGCGCGAGCCCCGGCTGGGATGCTCGGAGACCACGGTGATTTTCTTGCGGGCGATGTCGGCCGCCTTGAACACGGCTGCGGCATCGACGCCATAGATGAAGCTGCGCACGTAGTCGTCGGCCGGGCGGCGCAAGATTTCGTCGGGCGTGCCCACTTGCACCACGTGGCCATCTTTCATGATGGCGATCCGGTCGCCGATGCGCATCGCTTCATCGAGATCGTGCGAGATGAACACGATGGTGCGGCGCTTCACTTGCTGCAGGCGCAGCAGTTCCGATTGCATTTCGGTGCGAATGATCGGGTCCAGCGCCGAAAAGGCTTCATCCATCAGCAGGATCGACGGATCCGAAGCCAGCGCTCTGGCCAGGCCGACGCGCTGCTGCATGCCGCCCGAGAGTTCGTCGGGAAAACTTGCGCCCCAGCCTTTCAAGCCGACCTGTTCCAGCGCTTGCAAGGCCAGCGCGCTGCGCTCTTGCAAGTTGACGCCGGCCAGTTCCAGGCCGAACGCGGTATTGTCTTGCACCGTCATGTGCGGCATCAGTGCAAACGATTGGAACACCATGCTGATGTCCTTGCGCCGCAGCGCGCGCAGTTTGGCGTCGGACAGGCTGGCGATGTCGACGCCGTCGATCAGGATCGCGCCGGATGTGGGTTCGATCAGGCGGTTCAACATCCGCACCATGGTTGATTTGCCGGAGCCGGACAAGCCCATGATGACGAAGATTTCGCCCGCTTCGATGGTAAA
>CANFGA010000115.1 GCA_947446335.1 Oxalobacteraceae bacterium
AGCTTTTCCAGCGCGGTGATCACATGGCAAAGGCAACACGGGCGCCAGACGCTGCCATGGCAAAACACGCGCGACGCGTATCTGATCTGGCTTTCGGAAATCATGTTGCAGCAGACCCAGGTGGCGGCGGTGCTCGGTTATTACGCGCGCTTCCTGCAGCGCTTCCCGACCTTGCTCGACTTGGCGCAAGCGCCACTGGAAGACGTAATGGCGCAGTGGAGCGGCCTGGGCTACTACACCCGGGCGCGCAACCTGCACCGCTGCGCGCAGCGCGTGCAAGCCCAATACCATGGCGTGTTTCCATCCGATCCGGCCTTGCTGGCCGACTTGCCCGGGATCGGGCGCTCGACGGCGGCGGCGATCTCCGCCTTTTCCAGCGGCACGCGCGCCGCCATTTTGGACGGCAACGTCAAGCGCGTGTTCGCGCGCGTGTTCGGCATCGATTCGTATCCGGGCTTGAAGGCGACCGAGAATGGCTTGTGGCAGCGCGCCGAAGCGCTGTTGCCGCTGCAGGGTATCGAATCGTACACGCAAGGCTTGATGGATCTGGGCGCCACGCTGTGCACGCGCAGCAAGCCCGATTGCGCACGCTGCCCATTGCAAACGCGCTGCGTCGCCCACGCCAGCGACCGGGTCCACGAATTGCCGGTGCGCAAACCAAAGAAGATCAGCCCGGAAAAACACACGACGATGCTGGTCATCATCGACCGCGGCCAGGTGTTGCTGGAGCAGCGCCCCGGTTCCGGGATCTGGGGCGGCTTGCTCTCGTTGCCGGAACTGGGCGGCCATGCGCTGGCTGCAGGCGATCAGGTAGCAAAAACGCGCGATGACGCGCTGGCGCTCGCGGTTGGACAATTCGGCGAAATCGAATCGCATCAACGCCTGCTGCCGTTGACGCACGTCTTCACGCACTACAAATTGCACATCGCGCCCTACCGCATCAGCCTGGCGCGCCGCCTGGAGTTGGCCGGCGAATCGGGCCACGTCTGGATCGATGGCGCGCAGATCGCCGCTGCACCGCTGCCGGCACCGGTCAAGAAACTGCTGCTGGGCTTGTTCGAGGATGCGGCGCAAGCGCGCATGCCGTTCTGAAGGACATGCGCCAAGTCAACGCTAAATCACAGATCGTCGATCGAGAACAATCGCTTGTGCTCGCGGATCGCGTAGCGGTCGGTCATGCCGGCGATATAGTCGGCGATCTTGCGCGCCTGTGAATCAGGTTGGCCGGCGCCAAGCTGGTAATCGGGCGGCAACAGCGCAGGCTCGGCGATGAAAGCGTCGAACAATTCGCGCACGATGCGGCGCGCCTTGGCCGTCATCCGGTTCACCAGATAGTGACGGTACAAATTTTCACGCAAGAAGCGCTTCAGCACAGCAGCCTCGGCTTGCATGGACTCTGAAAAACAGATCAATGGCGCGCTCGCGCGCACCTGATCGACGCTGCCCGGGTTGGCCGCCAGCAGCAACTGCCCGGAATGGGCGACCAGATCGACCACCAGTGCGTCAATCATCCGGCGCAAGGTTTCGTAGATCGCGCGCCGGCCCGGCAAGCCCGGATAGGCGCGTTCGACCTGGCGATGATGGCGGGCGTAGAAATCGACTTCGCTTAGCTGCTGCGTCGTGATCAAACCCGAGCGCAAGCCGTCGTCGATGTCGTGATTGTTGTAGGCGATCTGATCGGCCAGATCGGTCAGCTGCGCCTCCAGCGTGGGCTGGGTGCGATCGATGAAACGCTGACCGACCGCCCCCAGTTCGCGCGCCTGCGCCAGGGCGCAGTGCTTGAGTATCCCTTCGCGCGTGTCAAACATCAGATTCAAACCATCGAAGGCGCCGTAATGCTGCTCCAGCACGTCGACCACCCGCAGGCTCTGCAAGTTATGCTCGAAGCCGCCATGACCCTGCATGCACAGGTTCAACGCATCCTGGCCGGCATGACCGAAGGGCGTGTGACCGAGATCATGCGCCAGTGCAATGGCTTCCACCAGATCTTCGTTCAGGCGCAACTGACGCGCGACCGAGCGACCGATCTGCGCCACTTCCAGGCTGTGCGTGAGGCGCGTGCGAAACAGGTCGCCTTCATGGTTCAGGAAGACCTGGGTCTTGTATTCTAGGCGGCGAAAGGCCGATGAATGGATGATGCGATCGCGATCGCGCTGGAACTGGCTGCGCGAGGCCGCAGCTGGCTCTTCAAAACGCCGCCCCTGCCCTTGTTCGGAACGGGCGGCGTACGGCGCCAACTGCGGTTCGGTCAGCATGCTAGCGCACGCAGGCGGCCAGCGTCGCCAGCAACTGTTCTTGCGGCGCGGTGCTGATGTTCGGGCTGCCCAGCGCCTTGAGCAAGATGAACTTGATCGCGCCACCTTCGTTCTTCTTGTCCACTTCCATCAGCTCGACCCAGCGCGCCAGGCCCAGGTCGGGCGCTTGTACCGGCAAGCCGGCGGCCGCGACCAGGGCCCGGATGCGCTGCACCGCGCCAGCGTCGATCAAACCCATCCGGGCCGACAGATCGGCTGCCATCACCATCCCGCAGCCGACCGCTTCGCCGTGCAGCCACTGGCCATAACCGAGGCCCGCTTCGATCGCATGGCCGAAGGTATGGCCAAAATTGAGGATCGCGCGCAAACCGCCTTCGCGCTCATCCTGGCGCACGATATCGGCCTTGATTTCGCAGGAACGGGCCACCGCATACGCCAGGGCGCTCTTGTCGCGCGCCATCAGCTGGCCGATGTTGGCTTCTATCCAGTCAAAGAAAGCGGCATCGGTGATGGCGCCGTGCTTGATCACTTCAGCCAGGCCGGCCGACAATTCGCGCGCCGGCAAGGTTTCCAGAGTGGCGGTGTCGGCGATCACGATGCGCGGCTGATAGAACGCGCCGATCATGTTCTTGCCCATCGGATGATTGATGCCGGTCTTGCCGCCGACCGAAGAGTCAACCTGCGCCAGCAACGTGGTGGGCAGCTGGATGAAGCCGACGCCGCGCATGTAGCTGGCAGCGGCATAACCGGTCAAGTCGCCGATCACGCCCCCGCCCAGCGCCACCAGCGTCGTCTTGCGGTCGCACTTGTGGGTCAGCAGCGCATCGAAAATCTGCATCAGGCTGGACCAGTTCTTGTATTGTTCGCCATCGGGCAAGACGATGGTGATGACTTCCTTGCCGCTGGCCAATAGCGAGCGCTGCAGCGGTTCCAGATACAGCGCGGCCACGGTGGTGTTGGTGACGATGGCGACCTTGTTGCCGCCGACATGGCGCGTCAACAATTCGGCGTCGCCCAGCAGTCCCGGTCCGATCGCGATCGGGTAACTGCGCTCACCGAGCTCGACACTCAAGAAAATATTGGTTTGTTCACTCATCGAAGGCTTTGCTTGTGTGACGCAATTGGGTGTGGCCTGACATTCCAGGCGCGCCAGATGCGTCATAATGGTTTGGACCATCGATTGTACGTTAGGACGGCCGGTATCGATGATCACATCGGCCACTTCCTGGTAAAACGGCTCGCGCTGCTCGGCCAATTCCTCTATCCGTTTGCGCGGATCGGCCGTTTGCAGCAGCGGTCGGTTCTTGTCGTGGCTGGTGCGCGCCAGGATGCTGTTGACGTTGGCGCGCAGGTAAATCACGGTGCCACGCTGCTTCAGATAGGCGCGGCTGGCCGGATTGAGTATGGCCCCGCCGCCGGTGGCCAGCACGACCCCCTTCAGCGCAGTCAGATCGCGCACCACCTCCGCTTCGCGCCGGCGAAAGCTCGGTTCGCCCTCGATTTCGAAGATCCAGGGGATCGACGCGCCGCTGCGGGCTTCGATTTCATAGTCTGCATCGATGAAGCGCATGCCCAATTTCCTGGCCAGGATGCGCCCTATCGTGGTCTTTCCGGCACCCATCAGCCCGACCAGGAATATATTGTTTTTGTAAATATCAGACACTGTGTAATTTCAATCCAAAAATCAATTCGCGCTCAGCATGGCGCCCTTTTCTGCCAGCTACCTGTCGCCTGTGGGCAAGTGCGCCAGTGTAAACTGATAATTGCCTGAAAGTCCAAGATTGTGACACCGACATCGAAGATGCAGGCCGCAAACGAGCGGCACTGCCGGATCCGGCAGCGCCGCACAGCGTCAGTTCGAACGGAAGAAAAACGTGCTCTGGATTCCTTTGGGGGTCGTCACCTGGACCCCGAAGCTGCCCGCTGCGCAGGCATCCTCGCTCTTGATGTTCACATTGTGATAAGTGCCGCCGGCAACATTGGTCGATAGCACGGTATCGGGAAAGAACGTTTGCGGCGTGATTTTCACCGCATCGATCCCGATCACCGTGCTGGCGTAAGGCAAGGGATTGTTGTTGACATCGACCAGGCGAAAGGTCAACGCCTGACCTGAACAACCCGACCCGGCTACGCCGGCGATCACGCGCTCATCGCCATCGCCGCCGTTCCAGTCGCGGCACACTCCCGCGCCGCATACTTGCCGGATCAAGGTCGCATGCGAGCCGCTGAAGATGATCTCGGCCGAGCGGCGGATGTAGTTGACGCCCCATTGTCCATTGCCATTGGCCCGATACACGCTGCTATTGTAAGGAAACGGCAGGTCGCCGTTGGCCGCCTCGTAGACGCCATTGAAATTGGCATCGAGAAACGGATCGCCCAGGTCCGTGAACGACTCGCCGCCGCCGGGACAAGCATCGACCAGCGGACGGTAGGTCGCGGGATCCTTGCCGGTGCACGTGTACAAGCCATCGCCATTGAGATCGATGAAATCCTCTATCCCTTGCGCATAGGCCAGCACGGTGACGCGGCCATTGACCGGCTTGAAAGCCTGGCTGCGCAGCGGCACCGTGCAAGCGCCGTTGAGCGTGGTGCACGCGCCCTGCGCGGAAGAGCCGATGGCGCCGCCCGAAGTCACGAAATTGATCGCGGTGCTGTCGGAAATGGGATTGCCGTACTGGTCCGCCAGCAACACGGTGCTGTTGGCGATCACGCCATCGTATTCGAGCCCTTCGATATTGTATTTGTCAAAGCTGAGCGACATCGATTTCTGGATCGGCAAGCCGGTCGAAACGGTCAGCGTATCGGACAAGCCGCTGACCGTCTTGCCGCTGCGGGTCGCCTCGGCGATGACCCGCACCGGTGTCGGAATGGTGCCCGACGACACCGTCGTGGTCGCGTTGCCATCGGCATCCGTGGTGGCTCTGGCCGGCAACACGGTCAAGCCACCGGTGGTGGTGGTTGCAGTGAAAGCCACGTCGACGCCGGCGAGACCCTTGTCATTGCGATCGACCACCTTGAAGGTGAGCAGCGCCGATTCGGTGCGCCCCAGACCGCCCGAACCGCGCAACACGATCGAGGCGCCCTGCAGGTTGGAGCTGACGAAGCGCACCGTGCCGATATTGGCTGGATCGACCTCGATGGCGATGGTTTGGGTTGAACTGCCGATCGAGGCAATGATGACATCGGTGCCGCGCAAACAGCCATTGTTGGTATAAGTGGCTGCTTGCACCCCGTTGGCGATGGCGCCCGGCACAATGCTGGCCGTGCCGTCACCCACGCAGAGCGAGGAAAGAATGAGCCCGGTCACGGAGCTGGCCGGCTGGCCGGCGCTGGTCACGGGGATGTTCAGGGCCACGGTGCTGAACGCTTGCAAGCGCCCGACCAGCGCCGCAGTGAGGGACAGCGGTCCCAGCGTCAGCGGCGCGGCGCCGACGGCGATATTGGCCGAGGCGGTTGCCGTTTTGCTACCCACGCTCGCGCTGGCCGTGATCGACAGCGCGCCGGAAGAGCTGAAATCAAACGGCTTGATGTTGATCACCGCGATCCCGCTGGCATCGGTCAGGGCCGACGCCGACACGGGCGTGAACTGGATCAAGGCCGTATCGGTGCTGGAAAACTTGACGATGGCATTGGCGACGGCAACGCCGGCAGCGTCGCTCAATGTCGTGCGCACGATGGCGCTTTGGCCGCCCGACAAGGTCGTGATGCCGGCGCCGCTGCCGTCGACGATCAGCAACTTCATCTGGGGATCAAGCGAGGTGGTGGTAGTGCTGCTGCCGGTGCCTGAAGCGCCGACCGTGCCGGGACTGCCGCCGCCGCCGCCACAACTGCCAAGCAGACCAGTCAGAAACAGCAACAGCGAGATGCACAGGGTTTTCATCGCAGGATTATTCATCGCTCACCATCGTCATTGTTAACAAATCGTCTACCGCGCCGAGAGCCGCTCCGCGACTATTTTTGGCGTGATGAACACCAGCAGCTCGGTTTTTTCGCTGGTGCGCTTGCTGCTCTTGAACAGGTGGCCGAGGTAGGGTATGTCGCCCAGCAAGGGCACCTTGTCGACCGACGTGGTCTCGGATTGTTCGTAAATGCCGCCCAGCACCACGGTGCCGCCATTTTCGACCATGACCTGGGTCTTCACATGCTTGGTGTTGATCGCAAAGCCGGCCTTGGTATCCTCGCCCTTGCTATCCTTGTTGACATCGACTTCCAGCACGACGTTGCCGTCCGGCGTGATCTGCGGCGTCACTTCGAGGCGCAAGTTGGCCTTCTTGAACAGGATCGACGTCGCGCCGCTGCTGGTCGCCACCTGGTACGGCAGCTCGATGCCTTGCTCGATCAACGCCATCGACTTGTCGGCGGTCACCACGCGCGGACTGGCGACGATCTTGCCCTTGCCGTCCGATTCCAGCGCCGACAATTCCAGATTCAGGAAACGGTTGGCAGCGGCTGAAAACAGGCTGAACGCCAGGCTGCCAGCGGCGGCGCCGCTGGAGAGGCTCGGTGCCGGCAAATTGACAAACTGGGTATTGTTGTAAACGCTGGAGGCGTCGCCCGACACTTGCCCGGTCACTTGCCCGGCGCCGGTCAGGTTGCCGGCCAACGCGATGCGCGAATTGCCGCCGCCGATCTGGTAGCCGCTGTCGCCGCCGCGCACGGTGCGCAAGTCGGCAAAACCGAGCTTGGCGCCGAGCGCGCGGCCAAAGGTATCGCTCGCTTCGACGATGCGCGCTTCGATCAGCACTTGCCTGGAGGCGATGTCGGTCTTCTGGATCAGCTTGCGGATATCGTCGAGCTTGGCCGCAATATCGGTGACGAACAATTGATTGGTGCGCGGCTCGATGATGGCGCTGCCGCGCTTGGACAGCACCCGGTTCTTGCCGTCGCCAGCCGCATCGAGGCCGAACACGGTGCGAAAAGCCTCGGCCTTTTGATAGTTCAACTGGAAAATCTCGGAGCGCAGCGGCTCGAGTTCGGCGATCTGGGCGCGCTGCTCAAGCTCCAGCTTTTCCTTGATCAGCAGCTCTTCGCGCGGCGCGATCCACAGCACCGAGCCATTCTTGCGCATGTCCAGCCCCTTCGCTTGCAAGATCACGTCGAGGGCCTGATCCCACGGCACTTCCTTCAGACGCAAGGTCAGGTTGCCGCTCACGCTGTCGCTGGTGATGATGTTCAAGCTGGAGATGTCGGCGATCGCCTGCAAGGCTGCGCGCACTTCGACGTTCTGAAAATTGAAGGTCAGTTTTTCGCCGCGGTAGCCCTGGCTGCCCTGGGTCAGCTTGTTCGCCACTTCCTTGATCGGCCGCACTTCCAGCACCAACTGGTTTTCGCCCTGATAGACGCTTTGTTCCCACAAGCCCTTCGCCTCGACCGTCATGCGCACGTTCTCCCCCATCTGCACCGTGCTCACGGTCGCTACCGGGGTGCCGAAGTCGCTCACGTCGAGACGCCGCCGCAATACCTCGGGCAAGCCGGTCTTGCTGAAATCGAGCACGATGTTGGCGCCTTGCTGGTGCACGTCGACCAGCACCTGGTTGCTCGGCAAGCCGACCACGATGCGGCCCTCGCCATTGCTACCGCGTCGAAAGTCGATGTCGCGCAGTGACAAAGCCGGGCTCGGCGCTGCATCGAGCGCGCCCGATGCTTCGAGGCTGACGAGGACCGCATTGCCATCGAGCGCCGTGGTGTAGACCAGCGAGCGCGCCAGGTTCAGCACCAGGCGCGAGTTCGCGCCAGACTGGACCAGGCTCACGCTGCGCAGGTCGGCCAGCTTGAGATCGAACAGATTTTTCCCGGTGGCATTGGCAGTAGCGCCAAAATCGAGTGCGATGCGCGCCGGATTGACGATCGCGAAGCTGGCCGGCGCCGTCTCCAGAGGCTGGCGCAGCGTGATCTTGACGATCACGCGCGCGCCTTGCTGCTGAGCCGTGACCGCCTCGATCGCATTGCCTTGCGCATGCGCCGCCATCCCCG
>CANFGA010000116.1 GCA_947446335.1 Oxalobacteraceae bacterium
CAGCAGCACGACATTTCATTGGCGTCGCTTTATTACTGGAAGCGTAAGTTGAAGGAGGCGTCGACCAAGTCCGAGGCGGCGCCTCAGACCGCGAACAAATTCGTGGCGCTGCGGCTCCCTGCTGCCACGCTCGCGCCGCGCCCGACGAGCTGCACGTTGATCCTGGCATCGGGTTTGCGCCTGGAAATGCCGGCGCTGCCGGCGCCGGAATGGCTGGTCGCCGTCGGGCGCGCGCTTCAGGAGGCGCGCTGATGCATCCGGGTTGCCGCATCGAGCAGGTTTATTTGTGCCGGGATCCGGTCGATTTCAGGAAGTCGATTGGTGGCCTTTCGGTGCTGGTCGAGCAGGCGCTGGAACTGGATCCGTTTGGCAGCGCGCTGTACGTCTTCATCAATCGCCAGCGCAACAAGATCAAGGTCTTGTATTGGCATCGCAATGGTTTTTGCCTATGGCTGAAACGCCTGGAAGCGGATAAATTTGCGTGGCCACAGGGCACTGAAGCGGCCACGCAAACGATCAATTTACAGCAGTTCGAATGGCTGCTCGAAGGCTTCGATTTATGGCGCAACAGCCCGCATAAAACCCTGCACTTTGCTTCTGTTTCATAGGGGGATTTGGTAAAATGCGGCATGCCTTTTACCGCCGCCAAACCTGCCATTCTGCCCCCGCAGTTCACCTTCACCCAGCCCGTCTTGCCGGCAGTATTGCCGACGGATGTTGCTGCGCTGACGGCGTTGTTGCACCAGCAGCATGCGGCCCATTTGGCATCGGTCGACTCGCTGGCGCAGCAGGTGCGCGACTACGTCAACCAGGTCATCGAGCAAATGGTCCTGGCGCGTCATCGTCAATTTGGCTCAAGTTCCGAACAACTGTCCGGCCAGGGCCGCTTGTTCGATGAAGCCGAAGCGCTGGCAGAATCAAGCACTGAAGAACAGGATATTGCCCCGATTGTGCCGGAGACGGTAGCAGGCGCCGACAAGAAAGTCGTCGCGCGCGGCAAGCGCAGTTCGTTGCCGGCCGCGTTGCCTCGCTTTGACGTGGTGCACGATGTGCCTGCAGCAGAGCGTACTTGCCCTTGCGGCACGCCTATGGTCGAAATCGGCCAGGATATCAGCGAACAACTCGACATCGTCCCGATGCAGGTGCGCGTGCTGCGCCATATCCGCAAGCGCTATGGCTGCCTCGGCAGCATCCATGCGCCGGTCACGGCAGCGTTGCCACCGCAGCCGCTGCCCAAGAGCAACGCCAGCGCCGACTTCCTGGCCATGCTGTTGATCATCAAATTCATCGATGGCTTGCCGCTGGCCCGTTTCGAGTACGTGCTTGCGCGCCACGGCGCGACGGTGCCGCGCCAGACCCTGGCGCGCTGGGTGATTGCCGCCGCGCGCATGCTGCAACCGCTGCACAATCTGATGCGCGACGCCTTGTTCGACGGCGCTTTCCTGCATATCGACGAAACCGTAGTTCAGGTACTCAAGGAAGATGGCAAGACGCCGACCTCGACCAGTTACATGTGGGTGCAAACGGGCGGGCCTCCGGGCAAGCCGGTCACCATCTACGACTACGACCCCAGCCGAAGCAGCGCTGTACCGGTGCGCCTGTTGCAAGGCTACAAGGGCTACATGATGACCGATGGCTACACGGCTTATAACGCGTTGGCCAAGGAAGATGGTATTGAGCATCTGATTTGCTGGGCGCACGCGCGCCGTCGCTTTGTCGAGGCGGTCCGGGTGCAGCCGAAAGGCAAGCGCGGACGCGCCGACGAAGCCGTCGCCTTGATCGGCAAGCTGTACGGCATCGAACGGGATCACAAGGATGGCACCGACGCGCAGCGTTTGCTGGCGCGCCAGCAGCACAGCGTGCCGGCGCTGGCTACCTTGCATGCCTGGATGGAAAAAAACCTGCCAATGGTGACGCCCAAAAGTGCGCTCGGCACCGCGCTCGCCTACATGCAGAAATACTGGCATGGTCTGAGCCGTTATACGGAACGCGGCGACTTGCCCATCGATAATAATCGAGCCGAGAATGCGATCCGTCCGTTTGTGGTTGGCAGGAAATCCTGGCTGTTCGCAGATACGGCGGCAGGCGCACACGCCAGCGCCGTGGTCTATTCCATGGTGCAAACGGCGAAGGCCAACGGCTTGGAGCCGTATGCCTGGCTGCGCCGCGTCATGCGCGACTTGCCAAAGGCAACAACTGTCGAGGATGTCGAGGCGTTGCTGCCGTGGAATGTGGATTTGACGCAAGATGTACTCGATGCCGGCGCCATGCTGTCCGAATCGGCAGCGGGGGTGGCATGAGCCGGATATCCATGTCGATTCTGGTGTCGGCAATCAAAAAAGTACGAGCCATGGACATAGGCCAGAAAGAACAACTGGCCGATGAATTGTTCCGGCAGCAGCCCAACATGTTCGGCTCAGTCTTGGTCCAGCAGCAGATGGGCGTTTCATTGGAGAAAATGGAATTCTCGTTAGAAATCCTGTTCATTTGCTTCCAATGCATGAAGGAATCAGGATTGACTTGGCCCCTGATTATCGAGGCCGAACAAGACAAGCAACTGGCGCGCTATGTCGCGACCGTCAAATTCGGCGAAGGCTTGAGCTCGACGCTTCAAGACCGCGCCATGAAACAATACATTGAAAGCCATCCGGAACAGTCTCTGCTGGCATTCGTCACGGCAGAAACCAACGGCTGGATAAGCCGTATCGTCTCGGAAGACACCGATCGCCACGTCATGCTGGCCGCCATTAATCTCGTCAACTGCATTGCCTTCGTGCCGATGTCGCCATCAACAGTCAAAACGCGCGCTCGCTCGTAAATTGCCGTCGATGGTGATCACTGGGGTTTGTGGATCGCTTACGAAAGATTGGGAGCGGATTCAGAAGGCGTACCGCGATCATGAGCGCAAAACAAAGCCGGGTAAGACGCACCCGATGCCAGCACCGGAACAGTATCTCAAGAACTGCTACAACACCCGGGCTACTGCCCGCTGAAGATCGGAAAAATTATGGTAGACACAAGTATTAAGTTCCTCAATTTTGGCGAGGCGGTCGAGACGGCAAGGAAGGAGCCCGACGTCGAATTTATTGCTCTTCGGTACATTCCGCCATTTTCTCGACTGGACGTGTACGTGATTTCTGTCGATCCCGATGAACCTGACGATATCAATGTTCAGTACGAAGGTGGTGACCTGTTCGACACATGCGGTGAAGAGGACTTTTACAGCTTGGGCGATGTCCCTGACGAAGCCAAGAATCTTTTCTTTGCTCGCGCCGCAGATTTGGGGAATACCGGCGTTCAACTCATGGGAATGACAAGCGAATTTATGCTTCAGGCAGTGCTGCTAGGTCTAACTCCCGATGCCAAATATCGGGATCAGGCCCATTTCATGCGGGTCGCAGGTGCAGAGTTCCAAGCCTTCTGGCGACAACAGTGACACCAAGGAAAAAACATGGACGCGACTGTGTGGGCTGGCACTGGTAAGAAGCAATTTGGAATTAGAGTTGGCGCTCAGAATCGCTCGCTCTACTTCAACCCGACTTGGAGGGAAGTCGTGGTAAAAATGGACGGACAGCCCTACCATTTTGATCTAAGCTCCGGTTTCTGGAAAGATTGTCCTGAGTTTCGGGATCGTAGTGAGGCTTCCATCAAGGCATGGCTTGGTCGACATACGCTCTTGGACTGGCCCAAGGGAAGACCTCCTTTGCTCACGCTAGATCCTGTTGGTGGGAATCGATTTCGCTTGTTCAAGAGGTAAACGCATGCGCGGCATGTCGGATTAAGTGTTAGGGAAAATCGTGGCAATCGAATGGGGTTTGATCCAGAGCGCAATTTCCGCCATCGCTGGCCTCTGTGGAGTTTGGCTAGGCGGGCAATTGACGTCGAAACGGGAGGAGGCGCGGGAAAATGAGCGTAGCAAGAAGGAAACGATTTATCTCGCTATCTTCGTTGTAGCGCACCTAGACCGGTTCGCGAATGCTTGCCTTCACGTAGCCTTTGACGATGGAACGGAGGAAGGACAACCAGCTGGAGGTGGAGGATGTCATGCCCCAACCGTTGCGCCACCGACTTTTGATCCGCTCGGGCTGGATGTGAACTGGAAGGTGCTATCAGCAGATTTAATGTACGGCATTTTGGGGCTACCATATCGAATCGAGCAACTGCAGCATCACATCTCGGGGGCGCGGGAATTTGATGAGCCCCCTGAGTACATGGAATTCTTCTGGGCGCGGCAGCACGGTTATGCGGTCCTTGGGCTTGAAGTTTCAGAGCTGGCACAACGTCTGCGCGAGCATGCCGCCTTGCCGTCCGCTCCGCGCGAACCCGGTGCCTGGAATCGTGACGACCAGTTGCGCGAGCTGAGGGACAAGATTACTGGTGAAAGGGATGCCTATGAAAGACGCAAAATGGAGCCCTCCGCCGTCAACTAGACCAGAAAAATAGGGACAGGCAAAGGACCGTGGAACTGAACAGCAGCGGGCGGAGCAGCGAGAAGCTGCGTGAAGGGCGGCAACCGATCAATGTTGATGAGTTGCGGGCCGCACACGGCGTTCCCTTAGATGTTCCGACTCGTGTGATCAAAGCCCAATTCGTGCCATCAATGTCCCTGCCAGCTCATCACGTCTGCTCCGCTTGAATTCTCAGATGCCCATCTGCCAAACAAAATTACCCGTTTGACAGTACAAACCATGCCGTGGATACTAAGCCTATTGCACTTGGGCATCATCGACACGCAGTATTGATACTGCTGGTGCCGCTGGCGCATCCAAAAGGCTGCCGCATCGATCCACCAGGTCGTCATGCCCAACGCCCACAGTCACGACCACGATCAAGCTCCACACAAACAAGAATCCATGGCCACCACTACCAACATCGTCACTACCGCAACCACCAACAATCTTTCGTCTTTCATCTGGTCCGTCGCCGACCTGCTGCGCGGTGACTACAAGCCGTCCGAATACGGCAAGGTCATTTTGCCGTTCACCGTGCTGCGCCGGCTCGATTGCGTGCTCGACTCGACCAAGACCGCGGTGCTGGCCGAGAAGCGCGCGCGCGAACAGGCCGGACTCAATCCTGAGCCGTTCCTGCTGCGTAAATCGGGGCAGTTCTTCTATAACACGTCGATCTTTGACTTGAAGACGCTGATGGGCGACCAGGACCATATCGGCGAAAACCTGCGCGCTTACCTGCAGGCGTTTTCGCCGGCGGTGCGCGACATCTTCGAGAGTTTCGAGTTTCATGCGCAGATCGACAAGCTGGCCAAGTCCGGCTTGCTGTACCTGATCGCCGAAAAATTCGCCACCATCGACCTGCATCCCGACGTCGTCAGCAATGCCGACATGGGCGCCGTGTTCGAGGAACTGATCCGCAAGTTCGCCGAACTGTCGAATGAAACCGCCGGCGAGCATTTCACGCCGCGCGAAGTGATTCGACTGATGGTGAATCTGCTGTTCATCGAAGACGATGCGGCGCTGACCAAACCCGGTGTGGTCCGTTCGCTGTACGACCCGACGGCCGGCACCGGCGGCATGCTGTCGGTGGCTGGTGAGCACTTGGCCAGCCTGAACCCGGATGCGCGCCTGGTCATGTACGGCCAGGAGTTGAACCCGGAGTCGTATGCTATCTGCAAGGCCGACATGTTGATCAAGGGCCAGGACATCGCCAACATCATCTTCGGCAACACGCTGTCGGCCGATGGCTTGGCGGGCAAGGTGTTCGATTACGCGTTGTCGAACCCGCCGTTCGGCGTGGAGTGGAAAAAGATCGAAAAGGACATCCGCAAGGAAGCCGAGCAAAAGGGTTTTGACGGGCGCTTCGGCCCGGGCTTGCCGCGCATCAGCGACGGCTCCTTGTTGTTCCTGCTGCACCTGATCGCCAAGATGCGCCCTGCCATCGATGGCGGCAGCCGCTTCGGCATCGTGCTCAACGGTTCGCCGCTGTTTACCGGCGGCGCCGGTTCGGGCGAAAGCGAGATCCGCCGCTACGTGCTGGAAAACGATCTGGTCGAAGCCATCATCGCGCTGCCGACCGACATGTTCTATAACACCGGCATCAGCACCTATGTGTGGATCGTCAGCAACCGCAAACCGGCCGCGCGCAGGGGCAAGCTGCAACTGATTGACGCCAGCGGTTTCTGGCAAAAGATGCGCAAGACGCTGGGATCGAAGCGCAAGGAACTGAGCCCGGCACACATCGACGACATCACGCGCTTGTTCGGCGAATTCAACGAAGTCACACAAGATGGCGTGCCGATCAGCCGCATCTTCAACAATGCCGATTTTGGCTACAGCACGATCACCGTCGAGCGCCCGCTGCGTGAAAACGGCGATCCTGCCGGCGCAATCGTGCTGGGTGTCAAGGGCAAAGGCAAGGGCAAGCCGATGCCCGATTCTTCACTGCGCGACACCGAAAATGTGCCGCTCGGTGAAGACATTGCCGCCTACTTCGCGCGCGAAGTGCTGCCTCATGCGCCGGACGCGTGGATCGATGATGAAAAAACCAAGGTCGGCTATGAAATTCCATTCAACCGGCACTTCTACGTCTTCAAGCCGCCGCGCCCGTTGACCGAGATCGATGCCGAATTGAAAGGCGTGACCGACCGGATATTGACGATGATCGCGGGGCTGACGCAATGAGTTTCCCGCGCTACCCGGAATACAAGGACAGCGGCGTCGAATGGCTGGGGGAGGTGCCTGCGCATTGGGATGTCGTTCAATTCAAGCAATTCGTTGACATCCAAAACGGCGCTGATCACAAACATATCGAACAGGACGAAGGTTATCGAGTTTTTGGATCCGGTGGAATTTTTACTTATGCATCAAAATTTCTGTATGACGGCGAATCGGTATTACTGGGAAGAAAAGGGACCATCGATAAGCCACTGCACGTCACAGGCCGCTTTTGGACGGTCGACACGATGTATTGGACCAAAATCAATCCTCATGCTTCAGGAAAATTTACCTATTATGTTGCACTGACGATTCCATTTTCCTACTATTCGACAAATACCGCACTGCCGAGCATGACCAAAGGAGCATTAAGCAGTCATGTTGTCACTCGACCATCGTTAATTGAACAAACCAAAATCGCTACGTTTCTTGACGGTGAGACGGCGAAGATCGACGCTCTGGTGGCCGAGCAGCGCCGATTGATGGCATTGTTGAAGGAAAAACGCCAGGCCGTCATCTTGCACGCGGTCACGCAAGGCCTGGACCCTGACGCGCCGATGAAGCCGTCAGGCGTCGAATGGCTGGGTGATGTGCCGGCGCATTGGCAAAATCGTCGCGTTAAATCTGTCAGTACATTTACTACCAGTGGGCCACGCGGATGGTCTGACCACGTTGGAGATGAAGGATCACTATTTATTCAAAGTGGAGATCTTAACAACTCTCTTGGGATTGATTTTTTTGGAGCAAAAAAAGTTCAGGTTGGAAATGATGCTGAGGCCGCAAGAACTCGATTATCTGATGGCGATGTAGTGGTCTGTATTACTGGCGCCAAGACAGGTAACGTCGCTGTGTGTATTACTGTCCCTGACGTCGCGTATATCAATCAACATCTTTGTCTGATTCGTCCATCTCCGGAAATATTGCCTATGTTTCTGGGAAATCTACTTAAATCCAGCTTTGGCCAAACATATTTCAATTTTTCTCAGTATGGGTTGAAGCAGGGTCTAAGTTTGGAAGATGTTAGAAATGGACCTACTTTTCTTCCTCCACTTGCTGAACAGATAACAATTATCGATTACGTTAATGCGGAATCCACCAAGTTCGACGCGCTCATCACCGAAGCCCAGTGCGGCATCGACCTGCTGCAAGAGCGCCGAACGGCGCTGATCTCCGCCGCCGTGACCGGCCAGATCGATGTCCGGGAGGCATTTGCATGAATGAATCTGCGCTTCAAGTCCTTTTGCACAGCCGTTTTCCCAAAGAAAATGCAGCTTGTGAGTGGAAGGAATTCAAGAACCTGACTCACGCCGTCAGCGGGCGCAAAGGCGAGGATATTGCCAGCTACGTCTCGGCCATTGCCAACATGCAGGGCGGGCACTTGGTGGTGGGGGTGGAAGATGCGACTTTGCGCATTGTCGGCATCCAGAACTTTGCTGACTACACTCCGGAAAACATCCGTCAGCGTCTGCTGGGAAGATGTAC
>CANFGA010000117.1 GCA_947446335.1 Oxalobacteraceae bacterium
CTCGACAAGGTCGAAGCCCAGGTCAAGGTGCTCGAAGGCGACATGCTGAAGCCGCTGGTCGAAGGCGGTGCCGATGAGGCGCAGCAATGAGCTTCGACGCATGGATGAAAAACGTGCAGGCCGGGGTCGAAGCCGATCTCGATCGCTGGTCGCCGCCGGCTCACTGCTTGCCGCTCAAACTGCACGCGGCGATGCGTTATGCGCTGCTGGGCGGGGGCAAGCGCGTGCGCCCGCTGCTGGTGCACGCTGCGGGCGCCTTGTTCGGTGCCGAGGCCGAGGCCTTGAGCCGGGCTGCGGTGGCGCTCGAAATGATCCACGTCTATTCGCTGGTGCACGACGACATGCCGTGCATGGACGACGATGCGTTGCGGCGCGGCAAACCGACGGTACATGTCGCCTACGATGAAGCGACTGCGCTGCTGGTGGGCGATGCGCTGCAGGCGCAGGCGTTCCTGGTGCTGGCCGAAGGCACCACGGTGCCACCCGAGCGCCAACTGGCGATGCTGCGCCTGCTGGCGCACGCGGCCGGGCCTGGCGGCATGTGCGGTGGACAGGCGATCGATCTCGATAGCGTCGGCTTGACGTTGAGTTTGGCGCAACTGGAACAGATGCACCGGTTGAAGACGGGCGCCTTGCTGGGTGCAGCGGTGCTGCTGGGCGCTTGGTGCTGCAAAGCGCTGGAAAGCGCCGAGGCGCAGGCGCTCGATGCGTATGCGGGCGCGATCGGCCTGGCGTTTCAGGTAGTCGATGACATGCTCGATGCGACCGCCGATTCGGGCACGCTGGGCAAGACTGCGGGCAAGGACGCGGCGGCCAACAAGCCGACTTACGTATCGATCCTGGGTCTGGAGCAGTCCGGCATATTGGCAGAAAAACTGCGGATCGAGGCCCACCGGGCCCTCGCGCCATTCGGGGAAAATGCTGTACGGTTGCGCGAACTTGCGGACCTGATCGTGCAGCGGAAGGCTTAAATGAAGATGTTAGAAAATATTAATGAACCGGCCGACGTGCGCAAGATGGCACGTTCGCAACTGACGCCGCTGGCGCATGAATTGCGCAATTACCTGCTTGAATCGGTGTCGCGCACCGGCGGCCATCTGTCGTCCAATCTGGGCACGGTGGAATTGACGATTGCGCTGCATTACGTGTTCAACACGCCGGTCGACCGGATCGTCTGGGACGTCGGCCATCAGACTTATTCGCACAAGATATTGACCGGACGGCGCGAACAAATGCACACGCTGCGCCAGGAAGGCGGCATTTCCGGCTTTCCGCGCCGGGTCGAGAGCGAATACGACCACTTCGGCACGGCCCATTCGTCGACCTCGATTTCGGCTGCGCTCGGGATGGCGCAGGCGGCCAAGATCAAGGGCGAATCACGCCATTCGATCGCGGTCATCGGCGACGGTTCGATGACGGCCGGCATGGCGTTCGAAGCACTCAACAATGCCGGCGTACAAGAAGACATCAAGTTGCTGGTGATCTTGAACGACAACGACATGTCGATTTCGCCGCCGGTCGGCGCGCTGAACCGTTATCTGGCGCGCCTGATGTCGGGCCAGTTTTACGCCGCCGCCAAGAACGTCGGCAAGTCGGTGTTGCCCGGCCCGGTGCTGGAACTGGCCAAGCGCTTCGAGGAGCATGCCAAGGGGATGATGGTGCCGGCCACGATGTTCGAGGAGTTCGGCTTCAATTACATCGGTCCGATCGATGGCCACGACCTCGACTCCCTGATTCCGACGCTGCAAAACCTGAAGCAATTGAAGGGGCCGCAGTTCCTGCACGTGGTCACGAAGAAGGGCCAGGGCTACAAACTGGCCGAGGCCGAGCCGATTCTTTATCATGGCACCGGGAAATTCGATCCGGCCGAGGGCATCGTGGCGCCGATCAAGGCCGGCAAGATGACGTACACGGAAGTGTTCGGCAACTGGCTGTGCGACATGGCGGCGCAAGACAAGCGCCTGGTCGGCATCACGCCGGCGATGCGCGAAGGTTCCGGCATGGTGCGCTTCGAGCAGCAATTTCCCGAACGCTATTTCGATGTCGGCATCGCCGAGCAGCACGCGGTCACGTTCGCCGCCGGCCTCGCCTGCGAAGGCTTGAAACCGGTAGTAGCGATCTACTCGACCTTCTTGCAGCGCGCCTACGACCAGTTGATCCACGACGTGGCGCTGCAAAATCTGGACGTCACGTTCGCTCTGGATCGCGCTGGCCTGGTCGGCGCCGATGGCGCGACCCACGCCGGCAATTATGACATCGCCTATCTGCGCTGTATTCCGAACATGGTGCTGATGGCCGCTTCGGATGAAAACGAATGCCGCCAGATGCTCTCGACCGGCTATCAATACGACGGCCCTGCCGCAGTGCGCTATCCGCGCGGGTCCGGTCCTGGCGCCGCGATCGACAAGGAGTGGATCACTCTGGAGATCGGCAAGGGCCAGATCAAGCGCCAGGGCAAGCGCATCGCGATCCTCGCCTTTGGCACGATGGTGCATCCCAGCCTGGCGGCAGCCGAGCCATTGGATGCGACGGTCGCCAACATGCGCTTCATCAAGCCGCTCGATGTCGACTTGCTCAAGCAACTCGCTGACCAGCACGACTATCTGGTGACGGTGGAAGAGGGTGCCATCATGGGTGGCGCCGGCGCGGCCGTGGCCGAAGCGCTGGCCGCAGCGGGCCTGGTCAAGCCCTTGCTGATGCTTGGTTTACCCGACAAGTTCATCGACCATGGCGATACCGCGACGCTGCTGAAAAACGTCGGCCTCGATGGCGCCGGGATCCAGGCCTCGATTGAGGCGCGTTTCGGCGCTGTCTGACCTGGCCTGCTGATCAGCTTTGGCTGATCAGGCTCTCGTTCTGCTTGCGCAGCCCGGCAGATATCAGGCTGCCGCGCGCTTGCGCTCGTGTTGCCAAAGGACATCGCTGCCGCCGGCAAAGCGGTTCAGCACGCGCGAGAGCACGAACAGCAGGTCCGACAGGCGGTTGACGTACTGGCGCGGATGGTCGTGTATCGTTTCCGCCTTGCCCAGCGTGACGATGCTGCGCTCGGCGCGGCGACAGACGGTGCGGCAGACATGGGCCAGCGAAGCTGCGCGCGAACCGGCCGGCAAGATGAATTCGGTCAGCGCCGGCAGATCGGCATTGTATTTTTCGAGCAAGTCGTCGAGCCGGGATACATGCACTTCGGTGATCAACTGGTAGCCCGGAATGCACAATTCGCCGCCCAGATCGAACAGATCATGCTGAATCGAAATCAATTCTTCGCGCAGCGGGTCCGGCATCGCTTCGCACAGCAGCAAACCGATGTGCGAGTTCAGTTCATCGACATCGCCCATCGCGTGCACGCGCACATTGTCCTTGTCGGTGCGGCTGCCGTCGCCCAGGCCAGTGCTGCCATTGTCCCCGGTGCGGGTCGCTATCTTCGAGAGTCGGTTGCCCATGATGTATCCTGATCGCTTGTTGATTGGTGAATGAGTGGTACCGGAGCGGTATCCGAGTCGGCACAGGATACGGCAAAAGCGCGCCCCGCGCTTGCCAGCGCTATGTGCCCAGCAAGCGTTCGATATCCTTGACCAGTTCGGCTGGCGCGGTTGACGGCGCATGACGGATGCAGATGCTGCCGTCCCGGCTGACCAGGAACTTGGTGAAATTCCATTTGATGGCTTCGGTGCCGAGCAGTCCCGGCGCCTGTTTTTTCAGCAGATCAAACAGCGGGTCGGCAGCGCTGCCATTGACCGCGATCTTGTCGAACAGCGGGAAAGTGACGCCGAAGTTCTTTTCGCAAAATGCACCTATCTGCTGCGCCGTGGCCGGCTCCTGTGCACCGAACTGGTTGCACGGAAAACCCAGTACCACCAGGCCCCGGTCCTTGAATTGCCGGTGCAGCGCTTCGAGTCCATGGTATTGCGGCGTGTAGCCGCACTTGCTGGCGGTATTGACGATCAGCAGCACGCAGCCGCGGTATTGGTCCAGATCGATTCTGGCACCGGCCAGACTGGTGGCCGTGAAGTCAAATGCGGTAGTTTTCATGCTACAGAATACCGAGGTGTTGGGTGCCAGCCGACAAATCGCGGTTTTTCGCATCCTTGCCCTGCAGCTTGATCGTCAGACGCAAGTCGTTGACCGAGTCGGCATTGCGCAGCGCATCTTCGTAAGTGATCTTGTCGGCTTCGTACAGGTCGAACAGGGCCTGGTCGAAGGTTTGCATCCCGAGTTCGCGCGATTTTTTCATGATTTCCTTGATGCCGTGCACCTGGCCCTTGAAAATCAGATCCGAAATGAGCGGGGAATTGAGCATGATTTCGATCGCGACGCAGCGCCCGGTGCCTTCTTTTCTGGCAATGAGGCGCTGTGAAATCATTCCCTTCAAATTCAGCGACAAATCCATCAGCAGTTGCTGGCGGCGCTCTTCGGGGAAGAAGTTGATGATCCGGTCGATCGCCTGGTTGGCGCTGTTGGCGTGCAGCGTGGCCAGGCACAGATGGCCTGTTTCGGCGAAGGCGATCGCGTGATCCATCGTCTCGCGGTCGCGAATTTCGCCGATCTGGATCACGTCGGGCGCCTGACGCAGCGTGTTCTTCAGCGCGATGCCCCAATCCTCGGTATCGACGCCAATTTCGCGCTGGGTGACGATGCAATTCTTGTGCGGGTGCACGTACTCGACTGGATCTTCGATCGTGATGATGTGGCCGTAACTGTTTTCATTGCGGTAGCCGACCATCGCGGCCAGCGTCGTCGATTTTCCGGAGCCGGTGGCGCCGACCATGATGACCAGACCGCGCTGGCTCATGACGACTTCCTGCAAGATCGGCGGCAAGCCCAGATCTTCCAGGCGCGGTATCGCCGTGCTGATGGTGCGCAAGACCATGCCAACGCAACTCATCTGGACGAAGGCGGAAACCCGGAAGCGACCCATGTCGCCCGGACTGATCGCAAAATTGGCTTCCTTGGTCAGTTCGAAGGTAGCCGTTTGCTTGTCATTCATGATCGCCCGCGCCAGTTCCGTGGTGTGGGTTGCCGTCAATACCTGGGTCGAGAGTGGGGTGATTTTTCCGTCGATTTTCATGGCGGGTGGGAAACCGACCGTGATGAACAGGTCCGAGCCATTCTTGCTGATCATCAGGCGCAGCAGGTCGAACATGAATTTTGATGCCTGGTCCCGTTCCATTGATTCGCTATCCTCGTTGTCTTGGTGTGACCTTGGTGTGATCTCGGTGTTACTTTAGCCTGGAAAGTTGTCCGGCGTTTTCGCGGCCGAACGGGCAGTCGCGGACGATATCACATTGCGCCGCACCAGGTCGGTCAGCGTCTGATCCAGCGTCTGCATGCCGACATTGCTGCCGGTCTGGATCGCCGAATACATTTGCGCGATCTTCGCTTCCCGGATCAGGTTGCGGATCGCCGGCGTGGCGACCATGATTTCGTGGGCGGCGACCCGGCCTGCGCCATCCTTGGTCTTGAGCAGCGCCTGGGAAATGACCGCTTGCAGCGATTCGGACAACATCGCCCGCACCATTTCCTTTTCATCTGCGGGGAACACGTCGACGATGCGATCGATCGTTTTCGGTGCCGACGAGGTGTGCAGCGTGCCGAACACCAGGTGACCCGTTTCGGCGGCCGACAGCGCCAGGCGGATAGTCTCCAGATCGCGCATCTCGCCGATCAGGATCACGTCGGGATCTTCGCGCAGCGCCGAGCGCAGCGCATTGTTGAACGAGAGCGTGTGTGGACCCACTTCGCGCTGGTTGATCAGGCATTTTTTCGATTCGTGGACGAATTCGATCGGGTCTTCGATCGTCAGTATGTGGCCATATTCGGTTTCATTGTAATGGTTGACCATCGCCGCCAGCGTCGTCGATTTGCCCGAACCGGTCGGCCCTGTGACCAGCACCAGACCGCGCGGCTTGAGCGACAGGTCGGAAAATATTTGCGGGCAGTTCAGCTCGGCGAGACTGAGGATCTTCGATGGAATGGTGCGCAGCACCGCCGCCGCGCCGCGCTCCTGGTTGTAGGCATTGACGCGAAAGCGCGCCAGTCCCGGAATGTCGAAAGAAAAATCGCACTCCAGCATTTCCTCGTAAGCCTTGCGCTGGCCATCGTTCATGATGTCATAGATCATGCTGTGCACATCCTTGTGCTCCAAAGGCGGCAAGTTGATGCGGCGCACATCGCCGTGGACCCGGATCATCGGGGGCAGACCGGCTGATAGATGCAGGTCCGACGCCTTGTTCTTCACGGAAAAAGCGAGCAATTCTGAGATGTCCATTTATAATCCATATGCCTGCAATGACGAGGCCCGCCAAGGAGGGGACCCGAGCAAAGGCATTGGGTCCGGGTCGGCCTGCCGGAATTGCTTCACATTACGCCGCACTATAATTATGTCCACAATCGAGCAAAACTTGCAAGCAGTGCGTCGCAGCATGGCAGCGGCTGCACACGAGGCTGGCCGCGCGCCAGAAAGCGTCCAACTGCTGGCGGTATCGAAAACTTTCGGGGCCGACGCGGTGCTGGAAGCGATGCAGGCCGGCCAGACCCTGTTTGGTGAGAATTATCTGCAGGAAGCCATTGACAAGATCGTCGCCGTCGCGGCGGCAGCGCCGCAAACGGCACTGCAGTGGCATTTCATCGGCCCGATCCAGAGCAACAAGACGCGCCCGATCGCCGAACATTTCGACTGGGTGCACACGCTCGAGCGCGAAAAGATCGCGCAACGCCTGTCACAGCAGCGGCCAAGCACGTTGGCGCCGCTCAATGTCTGCCTGCAGGTCAATATCAGTGGCGAAGCCAGCAAGAGCGGCGTAGCGCCCGCCGAATTGCGCGAACTGGCGCAGCAAGTGGCTGCACTGCCCAATCTGCGCTTGCGCGGCTTGATGGCGCTGCCTGAACCTGCCGCCGAGTTCGAACAACAGCGCGTTGCGTTTCGTGCACTGCGCCTGTTGTACGAACAATTGCAGGCTGATGGCTTGGCGCTCGATACCTTGTCGATGGGGATGTCGGGCGACATGCGCGCCGCCATCGTCGAGGGTGCGACGATGGTGCGCGTGGGTAGCGCCATTTTCGGATCGCGCAAACCAATTCAATAACCAATACAGGAAAAACGATAATGACGTCAGGCAAGCAAGCATCGCAGCAAATGAAGATCGTTTTCATCGGTGGCGGCAACATGGCATCGGCGCTGATCGCCGGACTGGCAGGGAAATTGACGGCGGGATCGAACATTCGCGTCATCGATCCGAATCCGGCGGCGCTGGAAAACCTGCACGCCCGCTTTGGTGTCAATGGCGCAGCCTCGGTCGCTGCCGGGCTGGTCGGCTTTGATGTGATCGTGCTGGCGGTGAAGCCGCAGAGCATGCGCGAAGTGGCGGCGCAATTGCTGCCGCAATTGAATGCGTGCCTGGCAGGCGGCGGCCAGCCTTTGATCTTGTCGATCGCAGCCGGGATCCGCAGCATCGATTTGTCGCGCTGGCTGGGCGGCTACCAGGCCATCGTGCGCTGCATGCCCAATACGCCGGCGTTGATCGGCCTGGGCATCACCGGGATGGTGAGTGCAGCTGCGGTCAGCGCGCAGCAAAAACAGGCGGCGGACGCAATCATGAGCGCAGTCGGCGCCACCGTCTGGCTAGATGACGAAGCCTTGATCGATCCGGTCACGGCGGTGTCCGGCAGCGGGCCAGCCTATGTATTTTATTTCATCGAAGCGATGCAGCAGGCGGCGCTGGAAATGGGATTGAGCAGCGCGCAAGGCACGCAACTGGCGCTGGCCACCTTTGTCGGCGCATCGCAGTTGGCGGCGCAATCGACGGAGCCGGTCGCGTTGCTGCGCGAACGCGTCACGTCCAAGGGCGGCACCACGCACGCGGCGCTGGTTTCGATGGAGCAAAGCGGGGTCAAGGAAGCGATCGTCGCCGCGTTGAAGGCGGCGGCGCAGCGCGGCAAGGAGCTGGGCGAACAACTGGGCGCCGACGCGCCGTCTTGATCAAGCCAACGCTGCATCGGCAGTGACGGCGCCAAGCCTGCGCCATGCAAGTGGCTGTCCATGCTAAGGTTGCGCCGGTTTCGTTGCAATGCAGTCCATAACAGGGAAAAATAATGAATGCAATCAAGGTAGTGGCAGTGGGCTTGATCATCGCCGGGGTGCTC
>CANFGA010000118.1 GCA_947446335.1 Oxalobacteraceae bacterium
AACCGTCTTGCTGGTCGATGACCATGTCCTGGTGCGCGCCGGCATACGCAGCCTGATCGATCGATTGCCTGATTTCACCGTGATTGCGGAAGCATCGAATCCGGATGAAGCGCTCGAGCACATTGCGCGCGTCGTGCCCGACATCGTGCTGACCGACATCACGATGGGGCAGCATAACGGACTCGATCTGGTGCGTGCGCTGCAGCAGCACTCGCCCCGCATCGCGCTCATCGTGTTGACCATGCATGCGTCGGAAGAGATGGTCACCGAAGCGCTCAGGCTGGGCGCCTCGGCTTACCTGTTGAAGGAAGCGGCACCGGCCGAGCTCGAGATTGCGCTGCGTGCGGTCACGCGCAATGAAACTTACCTCAGCCCGGCGGTATCGACCAAGGTGATCGAGCGCTTCGTGCGGCAACCGGTTGCGCTTCATGGTCCGCTGCAGTCATTGACGGTGCGCCAGTTGCAGATCCTGACGATGATAGCGAACCGCAAGGGCACCAAGGAAATCGCTTACGAGCTCGACTTGAGCGAAAAAACCGTCGCCGCCCACCGGGCCCAAATCATGGAGCGGGTCGGGGTGCGCGATATCGTCGGTCTGGTGCTGCTGGCCGTCAAGCATGGGCTGGTCCATGGCGACAGCTAGGGGGTAGCCAGGATCGCATCGGATCATATCGCCGAGATTGTAAGAAACTCCTTATAGTAAATTACTCGTTGTTCCTAAGTAAATTTCTCATTCTTTGTGGAAACTTTTTCGCTCATACTGCACTGTTGATGTCGACCGTGTCCAAAAATGATGACGAAAAGTACTGTGCGGCCCGCTGTTCTGGCACCGATGACCTGGCTCATTCTGGTGGGTTTGGTCAATATCGGCGCCGCTGCGCTGCCCGGTGGACTCGCCACGCGCATCGCGTGTGCCCTGGTTGCAACTGCGCTGGCGATCTGGTCGGTCTGGTGGTTCAAGCCCTGTTTTTCCAGTCCTGACGCAGCGCCGGCTGGCGCCGACGACTTGTGCGTGGCGATTTTGCCGATCTGGGGCAAGCAAATCGATTCCGGCCGGGTCGAAACCGAAGATGCGGTGACTGCGCTGGCGAGCCTGTTCGCCCGGCTCAGCGAGCGCTTGCAAGATGCGCTGGTCAACTCGCGCGGCAGCGATGGCGCCGGTGTCTCAGCGATGCTGGCGCAAGGCCAAGGGGACCTGACCTTGATCGTGACCTCGTTGAAAACAGGGCAAGAAGCGATGGCGTTGATGATGGCCAACATGGCCAGCCTGGCGCCGTTGACCAATGCGCTCAATGACATGGCGCAGGATGTGGCCAGCGTTGCGGCGCAAACCAATCTGGTGGCCTTGAATGCGGCCATTGAAGCGGCCAGGGCGGGTGAGGCCGGGCGCGGTTTTGCCGTGGTAGCAGGTGAGGTGCGGCGCTTGTCGCATTTGTCGGCCAGCACCGGCAAGACCATTGCCAGCACCGCGTTGCAAGTGAATGCCGGCATCGCCAGCGCGCTGCTGCAGGCCGAACACTATGCGCTGCACGAAGCCGAGCTGATCGGCAATCTCGACCTCGCGATCCGGCGCATGCTGCAACAATTCGGCGAGCGCGCCGAGCAATTGTCGCAGTCGACCGAACTGCTGCAGGCAGAAAGCACCCGGATGCAAGTCGAGATCGACGGCGTTCTGGTGGCGCTGCAATTCCAGGACCGGGTCAGCCAGATTCTCAGCCATGTGCAAAACGATCTCGAGCGCTTGCATCAACATTTGCTTGAAAATCGCGTCAAGGTAGCGCAGGGCGAACGCTGCGAGCCGCTCGATGGCGATCTATGGCTGCAGCAACTCGAGCGCACCTATTCCACGCAAGAGCAGCGCAGCAACCATTCGGGCACCACGGCCGAAGCTGCCAAAACATCCGACATTACTTTTTTCTAGGACCATCATGGCAAAAACGATATTGATCGTCGACGATTCGCCGTCCTTGCGGCAAATCGTGGCGATGACGCTGGAAGGTGCCGGCTTTGAAGTCATCCAGGCTGGCGATGGCAAGATCGCGCTTTCCAAACTCGATGGCAAGAAAATCCATCTGGTCATCAGCGACGTCAACATGCCCAACATGGATGGCATCACCTTCGTGCAAGAAATGAAGAAGCTCGCGGCCTACAAATTTACCCCGGTCATCATGCTCACGACCGAGTCGCAGGAAGCGAAAAAACGCGAAGGCCAGGCCGCTGGCGCGAAGGCCTGGGTGGTCAAGCCATTCCAGCCGGCCCAGATGCTGGCTGCGGTGGCCAAGCTGATTCTGCCTTGACCCGGCCATGATCACCGCGCAAATCGTCGATGGCGTGTGTCTGGCCCGTATCGATGGCGAGATGACGATCTATACGGCGCTCGCTTGCCGCGATCAGATGCTGGAGCATTTGCAGCAGCCGTGCGCTGCGTTCGAGATCGATCTCTCGGGCGTCACCGAAGTCGACAGCGCCGGCGTGCAATTGCTGATCCAGATCCAGCGCCATGGCGTGGCTCTGGGCAAGCCGGTGCGGCTCTTGACGCCCAGCGCGGCGCTGCAAGACATGATCGCCCTGTACCGGCTTGGCGCCGACTTCGATGATTCCCCAACACTGACCAGCGGGAGCAGGCCATGAATCTGGACCAGGTTCTGCAAATTTATATCGCCGAAAGCCGCTCCTTGTTGCAAGACATGGAAGATGGCTTGCTCGGACTCGAACATGCGCCAAATGACGCCGAATTGATCGCCGCCCTGTTTCGCGCGGCCCACACCATCAAGGGCTCGGCCGGCATGTTCGGGCTCGATGCGGTGGTCGCATTCACGCACGTGGTTGAAAATTTGCTCGATGCGCTGCGTGAAGGAAAGCTGGCGGTCAGCGTCGAACTGATCGGCTTGCTGCTCGAATGTCGCGATCACATCAAGCTGTTGATCGATGCCGTGGCGCGTGCCGGGGCGGTGCACGAGGCTGCGTTGGTTCCCGGCGGCGAGCATCTGCTGGCGGGGTTGCGTGTCCATCTGGCCTTGATCGATGCCGATCAGGATCTCGCCGCCGCTACCCAAGATGGTGCCAGCGACGATCCCGTCAGCGCGGCGCCGCGCACCTGGCATATTGCGTTGCAATTTGGCCCCGACGTGTTGCGCAACGGCATGGACCCGGCCTCGATCATCCGTTATCTGGGATCGCTGGGCGAGATTGTCAGTTTGCAACTCGGTTGCCAGAACATGCCCGACCTGGTGGCCATGGACCCTGAAGCATGCTATCTCGATTTTGACATCGTGCTCGTTGGCTGCACCGATCAAAAAACGTTGGACGATGCCTTCGAGTTCGTGCGCGACGATTGCCGGGTCAGCATCACCTTGGTCTCTGGCGCGGCCGCCGAAATGGTGGCAAGCGAATTGACCAGTGGACTAACAAGCGAATTGACCGGCGCCTTGACAGCAGCGCCCGCGAGCCTGGCAGCGATCATGCCAGAGGTCCAGGTCGAGCTGTTGCCCGGCCAGCGCGCGCGCGAGACGGCCAGCAAGGAAGCGAAGTTCATCCGCGTCAATGCCGACAAGCTCGATCAATTGATCGACCTGGTCGGTGAATTGATCATCGCCAGCGCATCGACTGCGTTGCTGGCGCGGCGCTCGGGCAACAGCGCCTTGTCCGAATCGACGGCGGTCATCAGCGGCTTTGTCGAAGCGATCCGCGAAGATGCGCTGCGCCTGCGGATGGTGGAAATCGGCGATACCTTCAACCGTTTCCAGCGCCTGGTCAGGGATACCGGACGCGAATTGAACAAGGCGGTGGGCTTGCAGATCAGTGGCGGCGATACCGAACTCGACAAGGTGCTGGTCGAGAAAATCGCCGACCCGCTGACCCATCTGGTGCGCAATGCGATGGATCACGGGATCGAACCCGGCGCGTTGCGGCAAGCGCGTGGCAAATCCTTGAACGGTACCGTCAGCCTCAATGCCTATCACGATTCGGGCAGCATCGTGATCGAAGTGGCCGACGACGGCGGCGGCCTCGATCGCGACAAGATACTGGCCAAGGCGATCGAGCGTGGCCTGGTGCCCGCTGGCGTGGCATTGCCCGACAGCGAAATCTACAAGCTCATTTTTGAAGCCGGTTTTTCCACCGCAGCGAGCATCACCAATTTGTCCGGACGCGGCGTTGGCCTCGATGTGGTGAAGCGCAACATCCACGCCTTGCGCGGCAGCGTCGATGTCGACAGCCGCCCCGAGCTCGGCACCACGGTGCGCATCCGCTTGCCGTTGACACTGGCCATCATCGAGGGTTTTCTGGTCGAGGTCGGCAAGACCTCGTTCGTGGTGCCGCTAGACATGGTGCTTGAATGCCTGGAATTGTCGCTGGCCGAGCGCGAGGCCACGCGCCAGGTCGATTACATCAATTTGCGCGGCGAAGTGCTGCCATTGATCGATTTGCGCAGCACCTTCGATCTGGTCGGGCAGGGCGGACGGCGTGAAAACGTCGTCGTCGTGCGCTGCAATGGCAAGAAAGCCGGGCTGATCGTCGACACGCTGCTGGGCGAATTGCAGACCGTCATCAAGCCGCTGGGCCAGATGTTCAGCCAAGTGCGTTGCCTGTCCGGTTCGACCATTCTGGGCAGCGGCGAGGTGGCCCTGATTCTGGATGTATCGGTGCTGGTGGAACAGGCTGCTGCGGCTGCTGCGACTGCTTCGCTGGCGAAGCACTCATAGAGCGCTGGTCGGTTTTTGTCGCTTGTCGGATTTTAAAGATTTTTTTGGGAGAAACAGCATCATGTTTGGAAATTTGAAAATTGGCGTCAGGCTGATCGGCGGCTTCTTGCTGGTGGCCGCCATCAGCATCGTCGTGGGCGGCGTTGGCATCACCAGCGCGAGCAAGATGAACGACCTTGCTGCTGCCATTTATGCACAGGATCTGCTGGGCATTTCGTACATCAAGGAAGCGAACATCAACCTGCTTTACATCGGGCGCGGGCGTTCCAACTTCTTGCTTGCTACCACTGAGCAAGAGCGCAAGGAGCGTCTGGCTTTCATCGACAAGGGCCGCACTGGCTTTACCGATAATTTGATCAAATCCAAGCCTTTGCTGATCGGTCCCAAGGCCAGGGAATTGTTCGACAAGGTCGACAAGGCGGCGCAAGACTATTTGACCGATACCCAGGCCGCGCTGGCGCTGGCCGCCAATGAGCGCCTCGATCAGCCGCGCAGCGAAGCCTTGCTGGCTACCTTCCAGCGTGTGCGCGTCAAGGAAAACATCATCGACGATCTGATGACCGAGCTGATCACGTTGAAAGAAGAGCGCGCCAAGGAAGCGGCAGCGGAAGCGAGTGCGATCTACGAGAGCAGCCGTACCTTGATGCTGAGCGCGATCGCGATGGCGATGCTGCTCGGGACCGCGCTGGGATTTGTCATCTCGCGCAGCGTCACCCGGCCGCTGGCCAAGGCGGTCGAGGCCGCCAATCGTTTGGCCGAAGGCGATTTGACGATGAAAATCGAATCCACTTCGAATGATGAAACCGGGCAGGTGCTGCAGGCGATGCAAAAGATGATCGACAAGCTGGCCCAGGTGGTGAGCGATGTCAACAGCGGCGCCGAGGCGCTGGCCAGCGCATCCGAAGAAGTGAGCGCCACCGCGCAGTCGCTCTCGGAAGCGTCGAGCGAACAGGCTGCCGGGGTCGAAGAAACCAGTGCCTCGATCGAGCAAATGAGCGCGTCGATTTCGCAAAATACTGAAAATGCCCGGGTCACCGACGGCATGGCCAGCAAATCGGCGCAGGAAGCGGCCGAAGGCGGCGAAGCGGTCAAGTCGACGGTCGCTGCGATGAAGCAGATTGCCCGCAAGATCGGCATCATCGATGACATCGCCTACCAGACCAATTTGCTGGCGCTGAATGCAGCGATCGAGGCGGCGCGCGCCGGCGAACACGGCAAGGGTTTTGCCGTGGTCGCGGCCGAAGTGCGCAAACTGGCCGAGCGCAGCCAGATCGCAGCCCAGGAAATCGGCGAAGTGGCCACCAGCAGCGTCGAACTGGCCGAGCGCGCCGGCAAGTTGCTCGATGAAATCGTGCCCAATATCCGCAAGACGTCGGACCTGGTGCAGGAAATCGCGGCCGCTTCCAACGAGCAATCGTCGGGTGTGGCCCAGATCAATTCGGCCGTGGTTCAGTTGAGCCAGACCACGCAGCAAAACGCCGCCAGCTCGGAAGAACTGGCCGCCACTTCCGAGGAAATGAGCAGCCAGGCCGAGCAGTTGCAGCAGACCATGGCGTTCTTCAAGCTCGAATCGACGCGCCGTGCGCTCGCCGTGCGCAGCAGCGGCGGTTCTGCCAAAAAATTGGCAGCGCGCAAGGTGGCCGCCAATGGCTTTGCCGCCGACAGCGCGCCAGATGAAGCGCACTTCGCCAAGTTTTGATGGAGGCCAGCATGAATTCACGTGCAGCAACAGAGCATCGCCTTGAGGCTGGGCCGGCCGCGGCCCAATACCTGACCTTCCTGCTCGCCGGCGATGCGTTTGCGATCGGCATCTTGTCGATCAAGGAAATCATCGAATACGGCGGCATGACACAAGTGCCCTTGATGCCGGACTATATCCGCGGCGTCATCAATTTGCGCGGCGCCGTGGTGCCGGTGATGGACTTGATGGTGCGCTTTGGCAAGCCGGCGGCGCCGGTGGGCAAGCGCACTTGCATCGTCATCGTCGAGATCCATAGTGGCGATGAACCGCAAGTGATCGGCGTGATCGTCGATGCGGTCCAGGCCGTGGTCGAGATCGCCCCCGCCGACACCTTGCCGGCGCCATCGTTCGGAACCCGGATCGATGCCGATTTCATCGAAGCGATGGGCAAGATCGGTGAGCGCTTCATCATCTTGCTCAATGTCGAGCGGGTCTTGTCGGCCGACGACGCCGGTGCCATCGGCGCTTTGGCAGCACCGGCCACAGCTGGCACCGCAATGGTGCTGGCAGGTCCGGTTTGAGTGCCGGCGGGTCGCTCGACCCGCTGCATGGCGCGGTACTGAACGCAATACTGAGCGAGCGCGAGTTCGCCAATTTTCAGCGCTTCATCCACGCCGCCGCCGGCATCACCTTGTCTGCGGGAAAAAAAGCGCTGGTCAGCGGCCGCCTTGCGCAGCGCTTGCACAAATGCCAGGTTGGCTCTTACACCGAGTATTACGCTTTGCTCATGAGCGGCAACGCGCCCGCCGAGGTGCAGCTTGCAATCGATCTTTTGACCACCAATGAAACCTATTTTTTCCGGGAATCGCGGCATTTCGACTTGCTGCGCGAGCAGGCATTGGCGGCGCATGAGAAGAGCCGGCGCAGCCAGCAAAGTGCGCCATTTCGGGTCTGGAGCGCCGCCAGTTCCAGCGGCGAAGAGGCGTACAGCATCGCGATGGTGCTGGCCGATTGCCTGGGCGAGGTACCGTGGGATGTGCTCGGTTCCGACATCAGTTTGCGCGTCTTGCAAAAAGCGGCCAAAGGCCATTACCCGATGGAGCGCGCGCGCCATGTTCCGCCTGCTTACCTGAAGCGCTTTTGCATGAAGGGTGTCGACCATCAGGATGGCACCTTGCTGGTCGAGCGCAGCTTGCGCGGCCGCGTGCAATTCATGCAAGTGAATTTGAATGTGACCTTGCCCAAACTGGGCATGTTCGACGTGATTTTCTTGCGCAACGTGATGATCTATTTTAATGGCGATACCAAGCGCTCGGTGGTCAACCGGGTGCTGGCGCAACTGAAACCGGGCGGCTATTTTTGCATCGGCCATGCCGAAACCTTGAACGATATCTCGGATGCGGTGCAGCAGGTTGCGCCCTCGATTTACGTCAAGCGCTGATGCCGTGGCGCTGTGATGCGCAGCCCATTTTTTTGAAGGAAGCAACATGTTTTTCATGATGGCCGCTGCAGGCGGTTTGCAATGACGGCGATCAAGGTCTTGCTGGTCGATGATTCGGCTGTGGTGCGCCAGGTGCTGGCCGCGCTGCTCGATGCCGCGCCCGGGATCAAGGTCATCAGCGCCGTGGCCGATCCGATACTGGCGATGGCGCGCATGCGCCTGCAGTGGCCCGATGTGATCGTGCTCGATGTGGAAATGCCGCGCATGGATGGCATCACCTTTTTGAAAAA
>CANFGA010000119.1 GCA_947446335.1 Oxalobacteraceae bacterium
ATCCTGTTTTCGATGGCGCCCAAGGAAATTCTGGAAGTGGCGGGCGAGATTCTGGTCAAGGGACCGTACATCACCGGGCAGACCTCGACGGACAACGATGTCGTGCCGCTGGCGATCGAACTGGCGCAGGCCAGCGAGGATGGCTGGGACCGTGCCTTGTTCGAACTGTTTCCCGATTTTCGCCACAGCGGCGATCTGGTCGATGCCGAGTTCAGCGACGATCCGGACGATGAGCCGCAATTCTTGCAGCGCAGCACCAAGGAATTGCTGTATCGCTTGCGCAAACAGGTGCCAACCTCGCGCAGCAGCGTGGCCAAACCGGGGGCGCGCCGCAGCATCGGCACCAGCATCTTTTCATGATGTCTGCTGACATCCGCGCCGCAGCCATGCTGCCGGCGCTCGTGGCCGAGAACTTGCCGCGGCTGGTGCGCGCGATCCGGCTGCTCGCTCTTGATCCGCGCCCTGACGCTGGGCCAGCCCTGGCCGACGAGTTGGCCGGGATCACGGCCATGGTCGCTGGAAAATTCACCAACGATCGCACCGCCGAAGGAATGCAGCGCGCCGTGTTTCTGACGGTGGGTTGCGTCTCGCTCGGGCTGGAACATGCATTGATGCACGAAGGCGATCAGGCTGCGCTCGACTTTCTGGTCGAGTACGGCGCCGAGCATGCATTCCAGGCTGGTTTTCGCCTGATCCGCGATCTGTCCCAGTTGCCGGAAGATTCGCTGGTGGGCGAGTACGATCAGGATCCGGTCTATCTGGCGCGTCGCTTGCGCGACCTGTTCATCGATATCTGCAATGCCGATCCGAACAAGAATTGGAACGGTCACGAGCGCTATGCGGTCCAGCTCAAGCAGCGCAAGGACGTGCAAGCGATCGTGCGTCTGGCCAACTGGCTGCGCCGCCACAACGATGCCGGGCCGATCAATGATCAGGATTTGAACGCGGAAGGGGTGATCGCGCTGGCCATCATCTTTGCGATCGAGGGCGGCGGCAAGATCGTGGCGCGCACCGGGCAAAAGGATTTCGAGCGCTTCGTCAAGGCGGTGCGCAAGAACCGGCCCGACTTCGAAGCCGGCTGGGCGGCCTTGAGCGCAAGGGTGCCGCTGCAGCATCACGCGGTGCTGGAAGAGCGCCTCGCTGCCTACCGCAACGGTTGCAGCGTGATCGAGAAGATACTGACCCGGGCCAGCATGAAGACGCTGTTCCAGGAATTGGAAAACTATGCCGGCTCCGAGCTCGACGCCGATTATTCCTGAGATGGCGCGCCGCTGATGGCCGCAATCAAGATCGTGGCCGGCACGCCTGACTTCAAGCGTACCAATCGGGCCTTGTTCTTCGGCGGCTTTTCCTGTTTTGCGCTGCTCTATTGCGTACAGCCGTTGATGCCGGTGCTGGCGCGCGAATTTGCGCTCAGCGCCGCGCAAAGCAGCTGGGCCTTGTCGATCTCGACGGCGGCGCTGGCGATCTCGCTCTTGATCACGAGCACGCTGTCGGACCGGATCGGGCGCCGAGCATTGATGGTGGGGGCGATGCTGGTCGCCGCCGTGATGACGCTGCTGTGCGCCTTTGCCCAAAACTACTTGCAATTGCTGGTCATGCGCGCCGCGCTCGGCTTCGCGCTGGGCGGCATGCCTGCGATCGCGATGGCGTATCTGGGCGAAGAAATCGATCCACCTTCGCTTGGCTTGTCGATGGGGCTCTACATCAGCGGCAGCGCCTTTGGCGGGATGGCGGGGCGGGTGCTGTCGTCGCTGCTCAGCGATGTCGGTTCCTGGCGCATCGCGCTGGGGGCGATGGGGCTGCTGGGGCTGTTGGCCGCTTGCGAATTCTGGCGCAGCTTGCCGCGCTCGAATCACTTCGTGCCCAGTGCGCGCGGCTGGAGCGCGCTGCCGGCTGGCTTGCGCTTGCACTTTCGCGATGCCGGCTTGCCCAGCCTGTTCTGTCTCTCGTTCCTGCTGATGGGCTGCTTTGTCAGCATGTACAATTACATCGCCTATCGGCTGCTGGGCGCGCCGTTCAACCTCAGTCAAAGCAGCGTGGGCGCAGTCGCTCTCTTGTACCTGATCGGCATTTTCAGTGCAGTCTGGGCCGGCCGCCTGGCCGACCGGCTCGGGCGGCGCGGCGTGCTGTGGGGCTTGCTGATGGTGATGCTGGCGGGCTTGCTGCTGACGCTGGCGGGTAACCTGGCCTTGATCATCGTTGGCATGGCGTTGTTTACGTTCGGATTTTTTGCTTCCCATTCGGTTGCGAGCAGCTGGGTCGGGCGCCGCGCGCGTGCACCGCAGGCATTGGCATCGGCGCTGTATCTGTTCTTTTATTACCTCGGTTCGAGCGTGATCGGTTCGCTGTCGGGCTCGATGTGGAGCAGCGGCGGCTGGCCCGGCGTGGTTGCGATGCTGGCCGCTTGTCTGGGCCTGGCCTTGTTGATCGCATTGCGTCTGCGCCATCTGGTGCCGCTCGGTCCGCGCGAGATCGCTCCGGCTGCACCTTGATCTTGCCGCGCCGCGCATGCACGCGCTGGCGTCCGATTCGAATCTGAAGCTTGATGAGGTTATTCCATGTGGCCCTATCCTAACATCGTCGCCCATCGCGGCGGCGGCAAACTCGCTCCCGAAAACACGCTGGCTGCCTTGCATTGCGCGCTCGAGCACGGCTTTCGGGCCGTCGAATTCGATGTCATGCTGGCGCACGATGGCATTCCCGTCGTGCTGCACGATCCGCAACTCGGGCGCACGGTGCAAGGCTTGGGCAAGGTCAGCGATATCGCTTCCGATACATTGACCTTGATGGATGCGGGTAGCTGGTTTGGCATCGAATTCGCCAATGAGCGCGTGCCGCTGCTGACCCAATTCATCGCTTTTTGCCAGGCCAACCGGATCTGGATGAACATTGAAATCAAGCCGGCGCCGGGGTTCGACGCTGCCACCGGGCAAGCGGTCGCGGCGCTGGTGCGGTCCTGTTTTGCCGACCTGATCGCCAGCGGCGAGATAGAGCGCGTGCCGCTGCTGTCCTCGTTCAGTGTGCTTGCGCTGCTTGAAGCGAAGCAGGCTGCGCCCGACGTGGCGCGCGCCTGGCTGGTCGATCGGATTCCGCACGACTGGCAAGTCCAGGCGCGCGCGCTAGGGATCGCCGCGCTGCATGTCAATGCCCGCCACGTGACGCCCGAACTGGTGCGCAGCGTGCATCAAGCCGGTTACGGCCTGTTTTGCTACACCGTCAACGATGTGCCGCGCGCGCGCCAATTGTTTGATTGGGGCGTCGATGCCTTTTGCACTGACCGTATCGATCTGATCGGGCCGCAGTTTGCCTGAGGGCCAGCGGCAGTGGCATCCGCATGCGCCGACGCTCTTTTTGGCACCCGCATATCACGTATAATCGTCCATTCCCTCAAAGCTGCCTGCCGCTAAAAAAACATGAAATCATCTGAAATCCGCGATAAATTCCTCCAATTTTTCGCCTCCAAGGGACATTCGATCGTGCGTTCGAGCCCGCTGGTGCCGGGCAACGATCCGACCATGTTGCTGACCAACAGCGGCATGGTGCAATTCAAGGATGTGTTTCTGGGCCTCGATACCCGCCCGTATTCGCGCGCGACATCGGTGCAGCGCTGCGTGCGCGCCGGCGGCAAGCACAACGATCTGGAAAACGTCGGCTATACCGCGCGCCACCACACGTTCTTTGAAATGATGGGCAATTTCAGCTTCGGCGATTATTTCAAGCGCGATGCGATCCAGTACGCGTGGGAATTGCTGACCGTGGTCTACCAATTGCCAGCCGACAAATTGTGGATCACCGTCTATCACGAGGATGACGAAGCCTACGACATCTGGGCCAAGGAAATCGGCGTGCCAACCGAGCGCATCATCCGCATCGGCGACAACAAGGGCGCGCGCTATGCGTCGGACAACTTCTGGCAGATGGCCGATACCGGTCCTTGCGGCCCGTGCAGCGAGATTTTCTTCGACCATGGCCCGGAAATCTGGGGCGGTCCTCCAGGCAGCGCCGAAGAAGACGGCGACCGTTACATCGAAATCTGGAATCTGGTGTTCATGCAGTTCAACCGCGACGAGCAAGGCAACATGCCGCGCTTGCCCAAGCCGTGCGTCGATACCGGCATGGGCTTGGAGCGCCTCGCCGCCGTGCTGCAGCACGTGCACAGCAACTATGAAATCGACCTGTTCCAGAACCTGATCAAGGCGGCTGCGCGCGTGACCGGCGCTGTCGATCTGGACAACAATTCGCTCAAGGTCATCGCCGACCATATCCGCGCCTCGGCATTCATGATCGTCGACGGCATCATCCCCGGTAGCGAAGGCCATGCGTACGTGCTGCGCCGCATCATCCGGCGCGCACTGCGCCACGGCCACAAGCTGGGACAAAGCCAGCCTTTCTTTTACAGGCTGGTGGCCGATCTGGTGGTTGAAATGGGCGCCGCCTATCCTGAACTTGTCGAGGCGCAAGCGCGCGTCGAGCAAGTGCTGAAGCAGGAAGAAGAGCGTTTCGGCGAAACGCTGGAACACGGGATGAAGATCCTCGAGGCGCAACTGGCCAAGGATGGCAGTCACTTGGACGGCGCGACCGCATTCACGCTCTACGATACCTATGGCTTTCCGCTCGACTTGACCGCCGACATTTGCCGCGAGCGCAATGTCGAGCTCGATCAAGCCGGCTTCACCGCCGCGATGGAGCAGCAAAGAAAGACCGCGCGCGCCGCCGGCAAGTTCAAGATGGCCGCCGGGGTTGAATACTCGGGCACCAAGACCGCCTTTGTCGGCTATGAAGAGCTGGCGCACGACGCCACCGTGCTGGCCTTGTACTTCGATGGTGCGCCGGTGCAGCAACTTGTCGCCGGGCAGCAGGGCATCGTCGTGCTCGATGTCACGCCGTTTTATGCCGAGTCCGGCGGCCAGGTCGGCGACCAGGGCGTGATCAAGGGAGCAGCCGGCGTCTTCGAAGTGCAAGACACGCTGAAGATCCAGGCCGACGTGTTCGGCCATCACGGCACGCTGGCCCAAGGCGTGCTGAAGGTGGGCGAGCAGATCGCGGCGCAAGTCGATATCGTCGAGCGCGCCCGCACCATCCGCAACCACTCGGCTACCCATCTGATGCACAAGGCGCTGCGCGAAGTGCTGGGCAGCCATGTGGCGCAAAAAGGTTCGCTGGTCGATGCCGACAAGACCCGTTTCGATTTCAGCCACAATAGCGCGCTGACGCCGGCCGAGATTGCGCAGGTCGAAGTCATCGTCAACCGCGAGATCCTGGAAAACCAGGCGACCCGGGCCCAGCTGATGTCGTTCGACGCGGCCGTTGCGCACGGCGCGATGGCCTTGTTTGGCGAGAAATACGGCGATGAAGTGCGGGTGCTCGACATCGGCAGTTCGCGCGAGTTGTGCGGCGGCGTCCACGTGGCGCGCACCGGTGACATCGGCCTGTTCAAGATCGTGGCCGAAGGCGGTGTTGCCGCTGGCATACGGCGTTTGGAAGCGGTGACCGGTGAAGGCGCGCTGGCGCTGGTGCAGGCCATGAACCGGCGCTTGACCGATGCCGCCAGCATCTTGAAGACCAATCCGGAAGAGTTGAGCGCGCGCATCAATCAGGTGCAAGATCATGTCAAGGCGCTGGAAAAGGAATTGCTGACATTGAAAACCAGGCTGGCGGCGGGGCAGGGCGATGAGCTGCTGAGTCAGGCAGTCGATGTCAACGGCATCAAGGTGCTCGCGGCCACGCTGGCCGACTGCGACATGGCGGCGCTGCGCGTGACGATGGACAAGCTCAAGGACAAGCTCAAGACTGCCGCCATCGTGCTGGCCAGCGTGACCGACGGCAAGGTCAGCCTGATTGCCGGCGTCACTGCCGATGCCACGGCGCGGGTCAAGGCCGGCGATCTGGTCAACTTTGTCGCGCAGCAAGTCGGCGGTAAGGGCGGCGGACGGCCCGACATGGCGCAGGCTGGCGGCACCGAACCGGCGGCTCTGCCGCAGGCGCTCGCGGCTGTGGTGGCATGGGTGGCGCAGCGCGTCTGATATTGCTCAACAGGCAAGGGGAATCGCCTGCGGCGTGACCCTTTCCATTGTCGTTGTGATAATGCAACAAAAAAAGTATTTTGCTGCGGTGCGTCATTTATCGGCAATGAGAGTAGTATGCGAAAGATCAGCACAACCATAGCAAAGCGGAATATTAATGGCCGACACACTACTTGATATCGAGATCATGGAATTCGACAAAGAACTCGACGCACGGGACTTGAACTGTCCATTGCCGATATTGAAGGCAAAGAAAGCCTTGGCCGAGTTGCAAAGCGGTGAAGTGCTGCGCATCATGGCAACCGATCCCGGTTCGGTGCGCGATTTTCAAGCCTTTGCCAAGCAAACTGGCAACGCCTTGCTGTCCCATGTTCAACACGGGCGCGAGTTCATCTTCCTGATGCAACGAAAATAAGATTGTTGCGGCGGTTTGCCCGTTCTTCGTGGCAAACCGCTGCACCAGTTGATTTTACCGATGGCATTTCGCCGCTTCGATGTGTTTCTTTTTTATCAATAATGGCACGATCGTGCTTTAATTTGCAAGGTAGTTTGATTTCCTCTTATAATCGTGTCATGGATGGTCAGATCATCTCCCTCATTTTGTAAAGGCAACGCCATGAAAGTCCTGGTACCCGTCAAACGCGTGGTCGACTATAACGTCAAGGTTCGCGTGAGAAGCGACAACACCGGCGTCGATACCGCCAATGTCAAGATGTCGATGAATCCATTCGACGAGATCGCGCTCGAAGAAGCGATGCGTCTGAAGGAATCGGGCAAGGTCACTGAAGTGATCGCGATTTCGTGCGGCGTGACGCAGTGTCAGGAAACACTGCGCACCGCGATGGCGATCGGTGCCGACCGCGCCATTCTGGTCGAAGCCGGTGCGGATCTCGAACCGCTGGCAGTGGCCAAGTTGATCAAGGCGCTGGCTGACAAGGAACAGCCGCAATTGATCATCCTGGGCAAGCAGGCGATCGACGACGACAGCAACCAGACCGGCCAGATGCTCGCTGCCTTGCTCGGCTGGCCACAGGCGACGTTCGCCTCGAAAGTGGTCTTGATTGACGACAAGGTCACGGTCACACGCGAAGTCGACGGCGGGCTGGAAACACTGGAATTGGTTTTGCCTGCGATCATCACGACCGACTTGCGCCTGAACGAGCCGCGCTACGTGACGCTGCCCAACATCATGAAAGCAAAAAAGAAGCCGTTGGATGTGGTCAAGCCGGAAGACCTGGGTGTCGATTGCGCGCCCCGGATCACGACATTGAAAGTGGTTGAGCCGGCCAAGCGCTCGGCCGGCATCACCGTGCCTGATGTCGCCACGCTGGTTGCCAAATTACGCAACGAAGCCAAGGTTATTTAAACAGAGGAAGAGCTTGCTCTTCCAGATACGAATTGGTCTGGCACAGCTTTTCGCCCACACCTTCAACAAGGAATCAACATGGCTGCACTATCATTGGCATTAGTCATCGCGGAGCACGACAATGCCGCGTTAAAAGGCAGCACCCACCACACTGTTACCGCAGCCGTCGCGTGCGGCGCAGAAGTTCACCTGCTGGTCGCCGGCCATAACTGTGGCGCGGTCGCTGAAGAGGCCGCATTGATCGCCGGCGTGTCCAAGGTATTGGTCGCCGATGGCGCGCAATTTGCCGATGGCCTGGCCGAGAATATCGCCGAGCAAGCGCTGGCAGTTGCGTCGGGTAACACTGCATACAGCCACATTCTGGCTCCGGCCACCGCCTACGGCAAGAACATCTTGCCGCGCGTCGCTGCCCGTCTCGACGTCGCACAAATCTCCGAAATCACCAAGGTCGATGCGCCCGACACGTTCGAGCGCCCGATCTACGCCGGCAATGCGATCGCCACCGTGCGCTCGAATGATGCGATCAAGGTCATCACCGTGCGCAGCACCGGCTTCGATGCCGCAGCCAGCACTGGCGGCCAAGCGGCAATCGAAGCGCTGACAGTGGTGGCCGATTCGGGCAAGTCGGTGTTCGTCAAGCGCGAAGTGGTCAAGTCGGACCGGCCTGAATTGACCGCGGCCAAGATCATCGTCTCCGGTGGGCGCGGCATGGGTTCGGG